>NZ_JAUBQU010000002.1:0-131347 GCF_036701435.1 Microcoleus sp. Pol12A5 | reverse complement strand
CAGGAACAAGCTTGACAAAAAGAATGTTTTGGTATTTCGCATCAGAAATGTGTGAGAGAGCGTTTAACAGTCCTTTACGGACTTTTGCTTTGAGCGTCCGCTTGACATTTTCGCACATCTTTGCGTTAAAGCAACTTATGGGGCCAAGCTGTGTTCTGGAATAGCGATCGCTTATACTGAACTCTGGTATTTTGTATACGATCGCTCTATTTTTTCAATGTACGAACGCACTGATAGTGAGATAGAAGCAATTCAAGAACTTCTTTCGCCACACTTTGGGACTGGCTTTGAGCCTGACGAAGTAGCAAATAGCGAACAGATAATAATCCAACAGGTATTGGAATACGTAGGTAGCCGATTTACCCGGATGAAGTATATCCTCGGTCTTGCCCTTGATTTTGCGATCGTCGCACAGCGTCTATCTAATGTTGATGACTCTGCCAAAGAATTAAGAGAGAACCTTACAATTGAAGAATTATTTAAACGTTACCAAGTTGTCACTGAACGGGGAGAACAACAGGCAAATACACTAACTTTAAAATTTGCTCAATCTACTCAAGTAGGTATCCGACGTATAGAAGAGTCAATTGTTCAATTTTTTCACAGTCTAAATCGTTCTAAATATCCCAGTGCTTATGTTTACAATACAGGTCAATGGCAAAAGTTTCAAGACCTGCTGATTCTCTGTTTTCGTCTGTCCGAGTCTGGACGCTTTCAACTCTGCCAAAAACTTATTGATTTTGGTCTTGAACGATTGCAAAACAACATATTTGTTACTAGAGAATCGTTACGAGTTCGTTTATTTCCCGAAATAATAAACAATTACCCGCGCAGCGATCCAGATGAGAATGGGGGTTTAGTTTTTCAAGCCATTGCTTGCGGTTATTTCAAAGCCGATCGGCCTCATCTCAGCTTTGTCGTTGATAAGGTACGAACAGGGTCGTCCAGACAGCGCCGTTTTGGAGATATTGACTGTTATTACGGTCTGGATCTAGAAATATCAATAGAAGTAAAAGACTGCCACATTTCGCTTAAAAACCTCAAGCAACAATTGGGAAGTTTCCAGAAACAAGTAACAGGTAATCAAATTCTTGGCGTGGCTTTTGTACTTTCCATAGACAGCGAAGCGCGTTCTCTACTTAGCGACGACGGCATCATTTCGTTCGCACAAGACGAGCTAATTAGATCCGTGAGGATCTGGGATTGGCAAAAGCAGGATGCTGCAGTGCATGAAATGCTTCACTATCTTGCTCACGTTGAACAGAATCCTAGTGCTGTTTCCAGGCTACTGGCATTTATCGGCGAGCGAGATCCCGAACACAACTCTCTTACTTATTATCAAAGTTAAACTGAGATTTCAAGAGCAAGCTGAATGGGAAACTTTAAGCCTGCATTGAGCGACTTTACTTTTTGCGATCTGGCTCTAAAAATTTCATCATCTGAGTGGCTTTGATAAGCCTTGACAACTTCCTTGCCTACCGCCAATCCTAGTAGTGGCGGTACGGCATTTCCGACTTGAAGGTACTGTGATGTTCTCGAACCAATAACCTCAAAATCATCATCAAAAGATTGCAGCCTCAATCCTTCGCGGACAGTCAATCCTCGATGCTGACTAGGATGAGTAGCTCGTGCAGACGAAGGTTTTCTCATGTTAGATGTTACAGCAATAGCTGGTTTATTACTAGCTAGTCGAGCATAGCTATTGTGGAAACCGCTGGCTGGTTGAAGGCTTTCGGGAATAGACTTTCGGTTTCCACCATCTGGGATATACTTTAGAATTTCAATTAACTTTTGTGAATGATTGGCAGCCTCGTGATGTAGCAGTATGTTCGTGGTCTTGCGCCTAGCTATTTGATAGTCAGTTTGTGGCATACTCTCGTAAGATTTACATATTTCTCCAGCATTTAATGGCGGTAGATCTGAAATGGCATCAGCTACAGTCACATAATAGTGAGAAATTGGCAGTGGAAACTCAGGTGGCAGCAATCCATCAAGCCAACCTATAAAAAAAGCACGTTTTCGCAGTTGGGGTACGCCGTAGTCAGCCGCTTTTAAAAGGCGACATTTCATGTGATAGCCGATATCAGCAAAGCTAGCGATGACTGAATCGCGCACTTTGCCTCCCTGCATTACCAGCATTCCTTCAACATTCTCGATAATGACATAAGCAGGACGAATTTCAGCCACCAAGTCGCGAAAATTGCGCCATAAAGAATTGCGAGGATCTGTTATCTCTCGTTTGCCAACAGTGCTGAATCCTTGGCACGGTGCTCCCCCCGTAATAATGTCGATTTCTGCTGCCGAAATTTTAAAGAATTCCTCTATTTCGGAAACAGTTGTCTGGGTTAAGTCAGATACCAGACACGGAAGTGGAGATAGGTTGCGTTCAAAAGTTTGTTTGGCGTTTTCACAGTAATCTATGCCGCCGATCGCTTGGATGCCAGCACGTTTAAAACCCAGAGTTAACCCTCCCATGCCGCAAAATAAGTCAAGGCTGCGCGGAAAACGCTTGGTTTGAGTTTTTGTCATCGTCAGCTACCTCCTGATAGTTTCCACCGGGAAAGTTGTAGATTTTCGCGTCCGCTTGACATTTTCGCACATGGGTGCAATTTTGGGCGAAAATACACGGAACTGGCGATCGCACTTTTTGAACAAATGATAGTACCGCACTTTCAAACCCTAGCCCTTCCGGGTAACAGCTACTCAACTGCAAGCAATTTACTCGATCGAGTAGATGGCTGGCGCCAAGAAGCAACCCGAAAGTTGCAGCAAAGCCAGAGGGGAGAAAAAGGACAATTTTTAACACCTTCCTCAGTCGCAAGTTTGATGGCGGGAATGTTTGAATTTAACTGTCCCGATATATCGCTTTTAGATGCCGGGGCTGGTATTGGTTCCCTGTTAGCTGCCGTTGTTTGCGAACTTTGCCAGCGCCCAAACAAACCGCACAGCCTGCACGTTACAGCTTATGAAATTGACCTTATTTTGATTGAATACCTCAAGCAAACTTTAGAATTGTGCAGTATTGAATGTCAGCGTTTTGGGATATCTTTTACCTGTGAGGTTCGCGAAATTGATTTTATTCAAGACAGCGCCGATATGTTGCAGCCCAATCTATTTACACAACCAGTAAAACGGGAATTTACCCATGCAATTATCAATCCTCCCTATGCCAAAATAGACGCTAAATCCCAAGCCCGAACCTTGCTGCGTTCTATAGGACTAGAAACCAGCAATCTCTACGCTGGCTTCACAGTTGCTGCCGCTCACCTGCTCAAACCAAACGGTGAATTAGTATCGATTACTCCCCGCAGCTTTTGCAACGGTTTATACTTTCGAGATTTCCGCAAAGTATTCCTTCAAATGATGGCTTTACGCCAAGTACACATCTTTGAATCCCGACAGTTGCCATTTCGCGATGATGGGGTGCTGCAAGAAACTATTATTGTGCGCGCCACTAAACAAATAGAACAGCCAGATACTGTACTAATTACCTCAAGCAGCAGCGCGGGCGACGACCTGGTTTTGTCTCACCAACTGCCCTATACCGCCCTAATTAATCCCAATGATTCCGAGCAATTTATTCGGATTTTACCGGATTCGGTCAGCCAGAAAGTAGTCGAGCAAATGGCTCAATTTACTTGCACCCTAGAGGAATTAGGCTTAACAGTTTCCACCGGAAAAGTTGTAGATTTTCGTGTTCGCTCTGACTTGCGGCTAAAACCGGAAAACGGTACAGTTCCGCTGATTTATCCCGCCCACTTCTCGGCTGGCGGTGTTGAATATCCCACAGCAACGAGAAAGCATCAAGCTTTAGCTGTCACGGAAAAAACTGCTGCACTCATCGTACCTAACGAACATTATGTTTTAAGCAAGCGCTTCTCCTCAAAGGAAGAGAAAAAGCGAATTGTTGCAGTTGTCTGGGATGCCAATAAAATTAATAGTTCTAGCGTGGGTTTTGAGAACCATTTGAATTACTTTCACCAACAGGGACGCGGATTAGACCTCACCCTGGCGCGGGGATTGGCTGTTTATCTAAATTCGAGCTTGGTAGATGAGTTTTTCCGACTGTTCAACGGACACACTCAAGTTAATGCTACGGATTTACGCACTTTGAAGTATCCTCATGTAGAGCAATTACTTTTACTTGGCGCTCAAATAGGAGAAATATTTCCTACACAGCGGGAGATAGATCGACTTGTCGAGAGACAACTGCTGAACGATCCCAATCCGTTAGAAAATAGTCCGATGACAATCAAGAACCGTATTGATGAATCTCTAGAAATACTTGCAGCGCTGGGTTTTCCAAAAGGTCAGCTTAACGAACGTTCCGCCTTAACCCTTCTGGCTTTGCTTGACCTCAAGCCAAAGGAGGCTTGGGAATTGGCAAAATCTCCACTTCGGGGAATTACACCAATTATGGAATTTATGGATCGGGAGTACAGTAAAAAATATGCACCAAATACGCGGGAAACTGTGCGCCGTCTGACGGTACATCAGTTTCTAGATGCAGGTTTAATTGTTGTTAATCCTGACAGTCCCGAATGTCCGGTGAATAGTTCAAAAACTGCATACCAGATAGAAGAAACTGCTTTGGAACTGCTGCGAACCTATGGCACTTTTGATTGGGACAAGAATCTTCGCGCTTACCTAGATCATTTTAAAGGAGAAAAAATTTTGCATGGTTATTCCAAAAATAGAAATATTTGTGAGTCCGAAGGATGCTAAAATGCACAATTTATATGGCAGCCGCTGGCATCGGAATGGCATATACTGTGATGCAAGCGGTTTAATTGACCGGAATTGTCGATCGCACTCAGTAAATCAAATAAGTAACTAGGTAAAATATCTCTGCAATGGAAAAAAAGCATAACGCTGGATTGTGGGTATCAGTATTGTATTTCGCTCAAGGTCTCCCTTACACCGTCGTTAATTTAATGTCGGTGATTTTTTTGAAAGGTATGGGAACCAGCAACGAGCTCATCGGATTGACAAGTCTTTTGTCTTTTCCCTGGGTTTTAAAAGGTTTGTGGGGCCCAGTGGTTGATTTGTATTCCACCAAACGCAAATGGATTTTAACAACCGAAATAATTTGTGCTTTTCTGTTTGCTTTCCTAGCTTTTGGCGTATTAACGCCGGCACCGATTATTATATCGCTTGTTATCTTTACCGCGATCGCCTTTGTGTCCGCTACTCACGACATCGCCATTGACGGATTTTATTTAAACACTCTCAATAAAGACCAGCAAGCCTTGTTTGTCGGGGTTCGCAACACGGCTTATAGAGGTGCTGTCATTGCCGGTAGCGGTGTATTGGTGTTCTTAGCCGGGAAACTGGCCGAACAGCATTTAGTCACCGGAAATACAGGCGACACCAAAATATATCAAAACATTCCACTGTCACTTTTCGGTTCGGATTTTAGCGTGTCTGCGCTTAACTACGGATGGGCGACAGCCTTTGGCATTTGTGCGATTATGTTTGTGCTGATATACCTCTTTCAGCGGTGGTATCTTCCCTATCCTAGAAATTACGATATGGAATCCAACACCCCCCAACAAACAACCAGCTTTATCGAAGCATTCAAAACCTATTTTCAGCAAGATAAAATAGGTTGGATTGTGGCTTACGTCTTGATTTTTAGATTGGGCGATGCCTTGACGTTTAAAATGGCTCCGCCATTTTTGATGGATAAAGTAGAGAAAGGAGGATTAGCAGTTTCTACGTCGGATATGGGCTTATTATCCGGTACTTTAGGGGTAATGTTTCTGTTAATTGGAGGGTTGCTGGGCGGCTATTTGATTGCTAAACAAGGATTGAAAAAATGGATGTGGCCGACGGCAATTTTGCAAAATTCGACTAACGTGCTGTATTGGCTGTTGGCAATCAATCAACCGGGGATTGAATGGGCTTATGCTGTAAACTCGATCGAGCAATTTACTTACGGACTTGGCGTAGCTGCCTATACAGTTTTCTTGATGCGGACTGTCCGCCCTGAATACGAAGCATCTCACTATGCAATTACAACTGCTTTTATGGCCGCAGGAGTGCTGATTCCGGGCGTTTTTAGCGGCTACTTGCAGGCGAATCTCGGCTATCAAAATTATTTTTTGATGAGCGCGCTGGCTGTGATTCCCGGTATGCTGACGATTTTCTTTCTGCCCCTAGAAGATGAGAAAAAATTAGCATCCATGCCCCGACCTGGACTGGACGATTTCGATTAATATCAAGTCCGGTCGCTATAACTATAAGATTCGGGCGGGGGTGGGTTTACCAATATCTGCACTACTTTTTCGATATTCCACCGCACCTGCCCCTACAAGAATATGGATGTTTTTAATCACTAACTGGTATAAATTGTGCGTGCCTTCATAAGATAAAATAAGGACACAACATTGTTGTGTCCCTACCCAATATCTGTATTGCCAGCCGCCAACTAAATTGAAATAAAGTCACTAGCTGTTAGGGGACTACTTGAAAGGCCGGGAATACTGGCAAGAACTTCGCCGTTACTGGCAATTTCGATCGTCGTTATAAAATCGCCTGGAGTAACTCTCAGTTGGTTAAAGCTCAAACCTCCGCTCAAACCGATTAAATCTTGACCCTTTTGAAAGTCTATAAGTGTATCTGTACCGGCACCTACTCCTAACACAAATACGTCGCGTCCAGCCCCACTGATTAAGAGATCCGCACCCGCTGCACCAATGAGTGTATCGTTTCCTTCTCCCCCGCTCAAATTGTCATCCCCTTTGCCGCCTAATAGCAGATCGTTGGCGCTGCCACCGCTGATAATATCATTGCCTTTGTTGCCGCTGAGGGTGTCGTCTCCCCCATTGCCAGTGATAATATCGTCCCCTGCGAAACCTGATGCGGTATTGTTAGCATCGTCGCCTACTAAATTATTAATTTGGGAGACATCCAGAGCAGTTTGCATTGCCACAACGTTTGCTAAAAAGGAGGTTCCCGGAGTGGTTCTTAATTTCTCTAAACTGCTGCGGGATTCCAGCGATGTTCCCAAGGCGGGCAGTGTAAAGTCTAAGCCAGCTAACAGCTCTAAATAATCGGAATCTGTGAAAGTGAAATTAGGGCTGCTCAACTGGTCTACAGAAATTTCTGTCTGAGTCAAGCCGGGAGGAGGATCAGTTAACAAACCGCTTTGCGTGTGCTTGTCCAAGACCAGTAGCGGGTTGATAATCGGGTCAGTAAATTTTTGAAGAACTACTTTCCCGGGGATAAAAGCTTCTCCTCCCAAACTCACAAAATCGCCGCTAACTATGTAGTGAGTTACATTTTTTCTGGCGCCGACTTTCTGCTTGAATGTATTGACTGTACTCTGAGCAACTCCGGGAGAATTGAAGGTGACAACATCTCCAATAGTAGATGTAAATTCGGTCGCGGCTAGTTGCGTTATGGCGCCGCCTAAGCTGTGTCCGAGAATGTCTGGTGGCAAGCGACTGGGGTTTTTTGCTGTGTCTTGACTGATTTGGGTCAACCAATTTCCTAACGCTTGTTTGTTGGCTTCAAATTGGTTGAAACCTATGCCGCGCGGGTCTGCGTTGGCAATATCGTCTACGGGCGAGTCGGTGCCGCGAAATACTAAAACGGGCGGTTTGTCTGGGGTGGTGGAAATTAAGCCGATCGCGTGAAATCCCGTCCCGGGATCGTCAAAGGTGCGATCGATTTGATAGCCAGCAGCACTCAAGCCTGTTTGAACTAAAGTTTGAAATTCGGGATCGTCATCTATGTAAGCAAGTTGCTTGGCTATAGTTTCGTAAGCGGCGGGGGAGGAGGGCATATTTTTTTATTTCCTGTCGTTTGAGGGGGAATTAGTTTTTAACCTACTTAACTAAGTTTACTATAAACTTCGTTTATTGACCATATTAATTGGTCATTTTGAGTAGCTTTTTAGGGGCAAATTGATAAATCATTTTTAATACAAAAAAACCTCTCCGTACAAAACCCAGGCAGGTTTCGCGCCACCAAAAATACAAATTTTGAGCACCCTAAAGCTATACAAAATCTACCCGCGTAATATCGCTTGCCACTACGCCTCTGAGAGTAGCAAGAATTTCCCCAGTAACCGGGATAGTAATTAAAGCTCCGTCAACACCTTGGGTTACTCTAACTTGAGGAAAAGTTAGACCCCTCGACAGTGTAATTAAATCTTCACTATCTTGAAAATCTAAAATCACATCTGCTCCGCCGCCGGATTCCAATACAAAGCGATCGCGCCCCGCACCACCAATTAAAAAATCGTTGCCAAACTCGCCGGAAACCAAATCGTTTCCGTCGCCACCCTCCAAATAATCGTTATCTCTGCCGCCGTACAAGAAATCGTCGCCATCACCACCGATGATGCTGTCATTACCTCGATTGCCTCTGAGAGTATCGTTACCGCCGTTGCCGATAACTGTATCCTCTCCGGGGCCGCCGGTAGCAGTATTGTTCCGAGCGTCTCCTGATAAATAATTCGGTTGTAAGGGAGCTAAACCGTACTGCATTTGTCTGATTAACTGCACAAAAGAAAATTCTGGTGCTGTTCTCAAACTCTCTGCACCGCCTCTGGTTCTGATGGCGACTGACACATTGGGCAGGGCGAAATTCATCGCAGCGATAAACTCGTTAAAATCTGAGTCGTTGTTATAAGCAAATTCGGGACTGTTTAATTGTTCTACGGAAATTTGCCTCTGCAAAAAACCCACGGGCGGAGTAGTTAACAAATTTTCAGTTCGATGTTTTGCCAAAACAGTTAAGGGATTAATACTCGGATCGGTAAAACTTTGGATAAATACTTTACCCGGAATAAATGCTTCCCCAAACAAGCTGACTACATCTCCGCTGACAATGTAGTGAGTGACATTTTTGTTGCCTGCCCTGCTGAGATTTCTCCGAAAACTGGTGAATGTAGTCGCTGATACTCCCGGAGAGTTGAAAGTAAAGATATCGCCGGTCAGAGATGTGTATTGGCTTGCTACAATTTGAGCGACTGCTCCGCCCCAACTGTGCCCGATGACATCGGGCAATAATTGGTTGGGGTTTTTACCAGTATTTTGACCGATTTCTGTGAGCCAGTTTTGGATATTATCTTTGTTCTTTTCAAATTCAGGTAAACCAATGTCCCGCGAGTCTGAAAAGATAGCGTCGCCGTCGATGAAATCTGTACCTTTAAATACGAGGGCGGGCGGGTTTTCGGGATTGGATGAACCGAACCCGATCGCATAAAAGTTTGTTTCTGGGTCGTCGAATATGCGATCGATATAGTAGCCATTAGTATCTAGGAAACTGGAAACTTCATTTTGCGCGTTAGGTTTTTGATTCAAAAAAACAATTGACTTAGCCAGAGCTTCATAAACAGCAGGCGAGGCACTCATAATATTAGATTTTCTGTTAGTTGGTATTTGCGATCGCTCTCTTCTTGAGCTAATTGTCCAATGGCAGCCATTATAGCTGACAAGATTTGTATGGTACACTTGATAATATCAACTCAAGAATTAAGTTTTTGCGGTTATGGGTATTATTCGTCAATACATTGCTCCATTGATAGCGGTATTAGTATTTTTCGCGGCTCTGGTAGCAGTCAGTGCTCGCATCTTTTTGCCGGGTGACATGGCAGCCCCGGCACCGATTGAGGAAGCGATCCCCCAAAAGCAAGCGGCAGTAGTGAATCCAATTTTCTTGGGGCTAAATTATTCCGCTTTGCGTGTCCGGTGAGCTGATGTCTGCTCAATTAATACCGGGCTACGGGCTGCGCTCAGGATCTGGAGTCGATCGGGCAAAACTGGTAAAGTTTATGCACCGGACATATCGAGAGCTTTACCCGTATGGGGAATTGGGACATTTGGCTCAAACTGTCGAGCAGTATTTTTCTAACCAGACGCCGGTTTGGTGGGTAGAGTGCCAGAAAAACAGCCAGGAAGAGGCAGAAATTTTGCCGGTGCTTCGCTCGCAGTATCTCAATCCCCAATCTCAAGTCCAAAATCTCAACTCGGTTGTGGGATGTTTGTGGTTGGGAAATGCGATCGACCAAACCACCGGAGAACGCTACGCTCACATTTTTTTGCTGTACGTAGCACCGGAACATCGCCGTCTGGGGATCGGTGCAGCTTTAGTTATTCATGCTGAAAATTGGGCGCGCGAAAGGGGCGATCGGCAAATTGGTTTGCAAGTATTTCTGAGCAATCAGCCGGCGGTGAATCTCTATCAAAAATTAGGCTATCAAAGTCATTCCGTCTCGATGCTCAAGTCTCTTTAAAAAATAAAAGGTACTGTTTGTAGTAAAGACTAAGAGTCCTAATACTGAAATAAGCTAAAAACTTGGTGACTTTAGGGGAAATTAAGTCTTGACTACGAACTTTAAGGAAGACTGAAGTCCTCACTATGAACCACATGAGGCCTTCAGCCCTCCCTCGGGATACTTTTATTGGTATTATCCTAGTTGCTGTTGACCGTTGTCTGAGTTGCTCAGGAGCATCCTCAGTACGGTAAAGTTTTTTTATGAACAATAACGACTACTCCAACGCCCTTGATACTGACACGGAACTGGAAAGCCCTTTGGATCAATTTGACGACTCCCAACCCCCGCTGCCAGATCCCGAGGAAATGCTGCCTTTGCTGGAATCCCCGGAACCTCAGCACCGGATGATTGCGGCGCGGGCTTTTTGCGAACTGCAGGACGATCGAGCAATTTCGCATTTAATTAACTTGTTGAGAGACGGTTGCCCTTTGGTGCGGGTGAGCGCGGCTTATGGTTTGGGGCGAAATCCGAGTCCCGATGCTGTGGAACCGCTGATTCTTCAGCTCAACCGCGATTGGAACGGTTACGTTCGCAAAGGGGTAGTTTGGGCCTTGGGAAATTGCAGAGATCAGCGCGCTTTGCCATCTTTAATTGATGCTCTGAAAACTGATATTTCGGCGGTGCGTTTGTGGGCGGCGAGTTCTCTGGGTCAAATGGCAAAAGTTGGTTACTCTGTGGTGATTGCTGCGATTCCGCCGTTGATTGAAGCGCTGCGGGGAGATGCTGTGTCTGCTGTGCGAAGTAATTCCGCTTGGGCGATCGGGCAACTGGCCCGGGAATTGCCGAATAATATAGTGTACGCTGGGGCGATCGACGGTCTGATTGAAGCTTTAGAAGAAGATGAAGATATGGGCGTGCGGGAAGATGCTAAATCTTCACTTTTGCGAGTGGGCGACCCGCGCGGATTGCAGATAATTGAAGATTTAGAAATGGAAGGACTTTTGTGATCTCCTTACCCCACTTAAACACCACATACTAATTCCCACTTATCAATTTCATCAATCCTAAGACAGAATTTGGTTTCAAAAAAATCTTTGCTTCGCCCCAGAGCAAAGACATTTTGATTAGCTTCCTCAATGCTATGCTCTATGATGCACAGCCAACCATTGAAGACTTAGAAATTATTGACCCTTACGCCGCGCCGAGCGTTACTGGATTAAAAGACACTTACCTGGATGTTAAAGCCAAAATTACAGGCAACAAAACTGTGATTATCGAAATGCAGGTAATAAATGTAGAAGCTTTTACTAAATGGGTAGTGTACAATGCGGCCAAAACCTACGCAAATCAACTCAGACCCAGGGAAGGATACTCGAAATTAAATCCTCTAATTGCTTTAACAATTACAGATTTTATTCTGTTTGAAAATACAGAAAAATTTCTCACCCATTTTGTATTTAAAGAACTCCAAGAAAACTTTGAGTATTATAACAGAGAAATCGAATTAGTGTTTGTCGAACTGCCCAAGTTTAACCAAGAACTGGAACAAGTCGAAAACATAATTCAAAGCTGGATTTATTTTATCAAAAATGCTCCTTTATTCGATGAAATTCCGGAAAAATTTGCATCAATGCCCGAAATTCAAACAGCTTTTTCCATCGCCAGCAGAACTAATTTAACCCTTAAGGAATTAGAGGAATTAGAAAAGCGGGAAATGTTTTTTGAAGACCAACGCGGTGCTGTTATTAAGGGGATGCAAGAAGGTCGCCAAGAAGGCCTAATTGAGGGGCAAACAGCATTAATCCTCCGTCTACTCGCGCGGCGCACTGGCGAAATCCCACCAGAAACTAAAACTCGCATTCGGCAGTTATCTCTCGAACAATTAGAGGATTTAGGAGAAATTTTGTTAGATTTTACCAGTCAAGAGGATTTGATAGCTTGGTTGGAATCGGCTTCAGCATGAATTTATAACTTTTGCACTCCTGATACTAAATCAGGCTTTAATACCCCCTTCATTCTTTATTCGCCGCAGGCGGACTGTGTTTGTGTAATAGTGGTTTCAACCGCCGAGTTTCTAATCTAATAAGTCGGGTTCCCGGCGCACAATCATGTCATAAAGCGGTTGAAAGCTAAACCATCCCATGCGGTGAGACCCTACTTGTTGCTGTGTCAAACGGGCACATTCTGGCTTGATGAGAATGGGTTTTCCTGCAGCTTCGGCCATTAACTGCGCTTGACAAGAACGTTCCATTGCAATAAACCACCAAGCCGCTTCATCTACTGTTTGACCTACTGTTAACAGTCCGTGATTTTGTAAAATAATAGCTTTTTTCTCACCTAAAGTTTTGGCGATGCGTTTAGCTTCTTCGATTTCCAAAACCACTCCGGTGTAATCGTCAAATAAAGCTTGGTCTTCATAAAAAGAACAAGCATCTTGCGTCAGCGGGTCAAGCAGGCGGCCCAAACTCGACCAACTTTTGCCGTAGGGAGAATGAGCGTGGGCTGCTGCGATTACGTCGGGGCGGGCGCTGTGCACTTGGGAATGAATGGCAAATGCTGCTTCGTTTACTGGTTTATTTCCTTCAACAACTTCGCCTTTGTGGTTGACTAAAATTAGGTCGCTGACTCGAATTAAACTAAAGTGCATTCCAAAAGAATTGACCCAGAAATGGTCTAGGTGTTCGGGGTCGCGGACGGTGATGTGTCCGGCAATTCCTTCGCTGAATCCGAAGCGGGCAAATAATCGGAATGCGGCGGCTAAACGTTGTTTGCGGTGGCGGCGTTGTTCTTCAATTGAGTTGAATGTTGGGGGCTGAAAAGTGACTTTGGGGATTTTTATTGCAACCATATATTTTATTTTGTAATGGGGAATGGGTAATTGCTAATTGTGGGTCAGGCATCTTGCCAGCCCTACTGACTGGCGATTTCACTCAGGCGCAAACCTGCGATGTTTTTGCAGTCAAAGGTGGCGTTGTTGCCGGGGCGACGTTCTATTAATTCGAGAATTTGTCCGGCGGGGTTTTGCACAAACCACTGGGTTAATGAGCCGGAGTTTAGAGGATGCTCTGATAGCGGTTTAAAGTTTTTATTTTGCCATATCTTAGCAGCATTCTGCACGTTTTCAACTCGAATCGCGACGTGGTGAACTGCTTCTAATCCTCTTTCTTGCTGGAAGCGGTCTGTTTGGTCGCCCGGTGCGTGGGGGGCATCTAATACTACTAAGCCGCCGGCTGGCATTAATAAGGTCATTAAATGCAGCCACAAGTCGGAGGGAACATTAATGTTTTCCGCACAAAAGTTAATCGGGAACAAGTCGGGGCCTTCAACTGTTTTGGCACCGAAGGGGTAAAAAGATTTGGCGTAGTTTTCTAGTTCGGTGCGGCTAGGGAATGTGAGGACAAAGTGGTCGATCGCAACTTGTTCGTCGTACAGGTGTGTTTCAAACGTCCAGGCTGTTAAAAATTCGGGAGTGATAAATTTGGGGTTTAGTTCCAGCAAGCCATTTTTTTCAATGAAAGGTGAGTCAAAATGGCCCTCAAGGTTGCGATCGAACTTTAGGGTTTTTAGATTCAAGTTTTTCATGTCTCTCACCCGATGTTAACTCCGCAAAACTGCGAATTTTGTCTACAAGCTGAAGTGGACACACATTTGGTGCGCCTTAATTCAAAAATAACACAAAATTTAATACAGGCAAGCCGATTGCGCGATATTAAGTCCCAAACCTTTACACAACAAATATTCCCCAATCTAAAATCTAAAATCTAAAATCGGATGGTTTGCCGATCGCGTTCCCGGCCAACCACGCCGTAGTCCAGGCACTTTGGAAGTTGAAACCGCCCGTCACCCCGTCGATATCCAAGATTTCGCCCGCAAAGAAAAGTCCGGGACAGCGGCGGCTTTCCATTGTCTTAAAATCGACTTCTTTAAGGTTGACACCGCCGCAGGTGACGAACTCTTCCTTAAATGCGCCTTTTCCGGCAATCTGATATTCGCCTTGAACGAGTTCTTGCAGGAGGCGATCGAGGGTTTTGTTAGATAAGTCTGCCCAGCGTTTTTGCTCGTCAATGCCGATCGAACTTGTCAAGCGTTCCCAGAGGCGGCGCGGCACCGGAAACGGACAGCTAGAGACAATCAATCGGTGCGACAACTGCGACTTAACCGCTAGCAGTTGCTGCCGCAAAACTTCCGCATTGTACTGGGGAAGCCAATTAATCAGCACAGATGTTTTATAATGGCGATCGTGCAAAAATCTCGCACCCCAAGCCGAAAGTTTGAGGACAGCAGGCCCGCTCAAACCCCAGTGAGTAATTAGCAAAGGCCCGCTTTGTTCTAATTTAGCTCCCGGCAATTTCACCTTAGCATTAGGAACAGAAATTCCGGCTAAATCTTTGATTCTGCTGTCGGAAATATTAAAAGTAAATAGAGAAGGAACAGGCTGTTCTACAGTATTACCTAACTCTTTTGCCCACTTATAACCCGAGGGATTGCTGCCTGTAGCGATAAGAATGCGATCGCACTTAAAACTCTCCCCCGACTTCAACTCAATCTCAAACCTAGGGGCGGTATCCCCTTGTTCACCCTCTGCGTTATTCCCGGTTAATTTCCTTACAGAAACTACTGCATCGCCGGTGCGAATTTTCACGCCTGCATCCTCAGCAGCGCGGATCAAACAGTTAACAATTGTCGCCGAATCGTCTGTGATCGGAAACATTCGCCCGTCTTCTTCGGTTTTCAACTTCACGCCGTGACCGGCAAACCATTCTACAGTATCGCGCGGTTGAAATCGAGTAAAAGCACCGCGCAGAGCTTTTCCACCTCTGGGGTAATTCTGCACTAAAATACCGGGATCAAAACAAGCATGAGTAACGTTGCAGCGCCCGCCGCCAGAGATGCGAACTTTTGCCAGGAGTTGCCTGCCAGCTTCTAGTAAAGTCACGCGGGCCCGCGGGTAGGTTTTGGCACAGGTAATTGCACTAAAAAAACCCGCAGCACCGCCGCCAATGACTGTAATTTTGAGGATTCGATCGGACAAATTTTTTCTCGCTTATTCTGGTTCAAAATCGGATTTTGCCGCCCCGCAAGTGGGACAAACCCAATCGTCGGGGATATCTTCAAAGGGTGTACCGGGAGCTATGCCTCCGTCGGGGTCGCCTTCTGCTGGATCGTAGACGTAATTGCAAACTGTACAAACGTATTTTTGCATTTGCTTAACTCAATTTTTTATTGTAAGCCTATAGATTGTACTTGACAACGCAACCTAGTGCAATACCACTTTCAAAAAGTAATGAGGCTTTCTGTAATTCCCAAGTCTTTACGAATTAAGTTTTGCACCATCTTCAAATCTAAAATCTAAAATCTAAAATCGTAAAAGCCTCCAGAACGGCCGTTCTAGAGGCTTGATTGTATTTTTTATTAGTTTACTGCGATTGCAAGACTAGACTTTCGCTAAAGGCTTAGTCCAAACGCCGTTTTCATCTTCTTCGTACTGCTGATGAATGGCGTTCCAAGCGGTGTGTTCCGCTTGTATCGAGTCGTTGGTTTCGTCAAATGCGGCGTTGTAGGATTCCATAAAGGTTTTTTGAGCAGCTTCCGACAGGTGCGAGCGCACTTCTGGAGACAAGTCTGCCGGACTATTGCAGCGACCTTTGACGGCGCGCGGCAGCGTCATTTCGCTAACTGAAACTTCTTGGCCACCTGCACTTTCTAGCAAGAGTTGAAATTCGCCCGATTTATCTGCGGGAACTTCTGCCATCACGAGAAATTCGCCTGCTTCAACGCGGGTTTGATAGATAGTTGCTTTGTCTTCGGGCATTCCCAAAGCGACTAAAGCGGAAACTAGACCCGCACCGGCCGAACCTGCGATCGCACCGCTAGCTGCACCCAACAGTACAGCACCCAGCGGGCCCGCCGATACTACTGCACCGACAAAGGGAATAAACAGCACGCCGACGCCAGTTAGCAAACCCAAAAAAGAACCGAATAACGAACCAAAAATCGCCCCGCTTCGCAGACCGCCTAAAATCACATTTTTTTTAGTAAGAAAGCCGGCAATTCTAGTTTTAGACTGAAAGTTTTTTCCCATGACTGAGATGTGGTCGCGGGAAACTCCGCGATCGAGCAACCGCCGAATTACACCGTCTAATTGTTCTTCTTCCTTAAATACGGCTGAAACTGTTCGTTCGGCTAAATATTCCTCGGTCATTGTTCCTCCTTGATGGTTGGTAGATTAGTTTTGCTAGTTTTCAGTATAGGAAGACACTGTAGGGTAAGCACATCGACCGCGAGATAGAGGTCGAGGAAGGGGAGATAGTTTGAGGCTCTATCAAAAGAGTTAAGGGATTTTTTAAGGCGTGATTGCTCATATATTACAAATAGTTATTCAGCTCTATTATAAGCTTACAAATATTCTGAGCATATTCTTTTGTAACGGTTTGAGTTTGATAGTTCCTTCAGATTTGCCGCACTAAAAATCAGCCTGTTATGCTGCTATATCCGCGTCGATTTTGTCTTGATTCGCCTAAGAGTAGGTTAGTAAACCATAAATTTGTGTTTGTGATTTAGTCAAGTGCGGTTTTTTATCAATGATTAGTTCTGGAGTTAGCCCAACATTAAAATCAATAGCAATATTTTTACGGTTATTCGGCTTTTGGCGATGCGCGGGTGGCGGGAGCAAGTTCCCGGCGTGCTGACAACTAGCGTTTTTATATCAACGGTAGTTGTCATCTTTACCTAGATTGAGTTAACTTTATTTTATTGTAACGCACCTTCATTTCTACCCGATCGCATTTAACAAGGTTAATCAATGCCACTAGCACCCCTGTTTCCTGTCGTTCATCCCATCCTCAAATCTGCTTTTCCCAGATGTTTGTGGACGGGAGATATCAACAGCCGAGAAATTGCCCTCACATTTGACGACGGGCCGCACCGTCAGCACACACCTCAACTGTTAAAAATTTTAGATAAATACGACATCAAAGCTAGTTTTTTCTGGCTAGGTTTTTGTGTGGACCGCCATCCAGAAACGGCTAAAGAAGTGTACGATCGCGGACACTGGGTCGGCCTCCACGGCTATCAGCATATATCGTTTCCCAAACTCAAAACCTACGAACTCAAACAAAGTTTAGAAGACACCCAAAAAGCAATTGCCAAAGCTTGCGGTTTAGACCCAGAATTAATCCTGGACGTGCGGCCGCCCAACGGCATTTTTACGCCGCGAACATTAGAGTTATTGCAACAGTGGGAATATCGCCCTGTAATGTGGAGTGTCGTCCCGGAAGATTGGGTGCGGCCGGGGGTTAGGAAAGTTATTGGTCGCGTCGTCCAGCAAACTGAAAACGGATCTATTATTGTACTTCACGACGGCTATTGCGGCGGCGAAGATGTTGCAGATTCGGCGGATAAAATAATTCCATTACTTTTGTATAAAGGTTACAAATTCGTGACAGTCGAGCGACTGTGGGAACAGGTCAACATTCAGGTAACAGGAAATTAAGTTAATGAAAAAAACACTGTTTATTACATCTCTTTGTTTGGCGAGCGCCGGATGGGCGATCGAGCTTTCTCCTGCTTCCCTAAGTGCGGAAACTCCACTTGTAGTGCAGCAGCCAGCCCCTGGCGTATCTGCGCCTGCCCCCAACTCAAAAACCCCGCACGTGGAACTGCTAAATCCGGGAGTGGAACCACGACAAGAACTGCGTTTAAAACCAGCTATCGATGTCAAAGAAACAACTGTTATGACCGTAAAAATGGATATGGAAATATCCGCATCGGGTCGGTCTTCGCCTGGAGATAAAATTCCAGCATCGGTGATGACTTTCGAGACAAAAGTCACTAAAATTGATCCCAACGGCGATATTCACTACGAGTTTGCTTATACTAACTCAGATATCGCCGGCGATACTGGAAATATGCCGCCAGCCGCCCGAGATGCCATGCGTTCCGCACTCAAAAACATGGTGGGAGTGAAAGGCTCTTTCATCATGGACAATCGCGGTTTTCATAAAGGAGGGGACATTATTTTACCCGAAGGAGCTGACAACAACGTCAAACAAATGGTTGGACAAATGTCTAACTCTCTAGAACAACTAGCCTCACCGCTGCCTGCTGAAGCCGTGGGAAAAGGAGCTAAATGGCGGGTTTCTTCTGCCTCTGATTTCAGTGGTATTAATGTGAATGAGATTACTACCTATGAATTGGCTAGCTGGCAAGATGGAGTAGCCTCTATGAATGTAAGTATAGAGCAGCAAGCAAACCCCCAAAATATTACCTCTCCCCTACTGCCTGCTGGAACTACCTTAACCCTAAAATCTTTTAGTTCTCAGGGTCGAGGACAACTTACAGGGCGCTTGGATAGATTAAATCCTTTTCGCTCTACTGTGTCTATTAGTTCAAATAGCGAAATGAGTGCTAAAAATGCTGGCAGTTCAGAAGAATCCACAATCACAACAAAAATGACGATGGAGATGACTTTAGAGTCGAAATAAGCTTTATTATACAAGTCTAAAAATTAGGGTCATGGCATTGCCGTGTCCTTAGTTGTCGGTAAATTTTTAATAACTGGTATTAAATGGGGTTAATATACCTGATATTATATAAAGTTTCCGAAAGTTTCGATCGCCAATTTGTAAGTAGAGGAGTCTGTTATATGATTCGATCGCACAGATGGCAAGCTATCATCGGTTTAGTGGTAGCCCTAGGGATAATCATCGGGAATTTAATGTTTCCGGGCCTGAATGTAGCGCCGGCATTTGCTCAAACCAAATTTAAGGATGTTAACGAGCATTGGGCGCAAGCTTGCATAGAGGAGTTAGCACAGAAAAAAATCATTAGTGGCTACTACGAAGACGGCACTTTTCGCCCGAATCGCCCCGTCAGTCGCGCTGAGTTTGCGGCGATGGTTCGCATGGCTTTTCCCGATGCCAAAACCGTCCGCGCTCCGATCGACTTTGCAGATATTCCTACAAATTACTGGGGTTTTAAAGCAATTCGAGAAGCTTATCAGACGGGTTTTATGTCTGGATACAGTGGCAGTATCTTTAACCCAACTTTGAATATTACCCGCTGGCAGGCTTTGGTAGCTTTAACCAGCGGCTTGAAATATACACCTACGGGCTCGGCGGCTGAGATTTTGGATGCGACTTTTGAGGATGCGCCGCAAATTCCCGAACTGGCAAGAAATGCGATCGCCGCCGCCACAGAAAAACAACTTGTGGTCAATTATCCTGCTGTTAAACAGCTAGAACCTACTAGGAATGCTACTCGCGCCGAAGTCGCAACTTTTTTCTGTCAGGCGATCGCCAAACCCGGCCAAACTGCCTTAGTTCCTGCCCAATATATCGCCCAAGTTCCGGCGAATATCGGCCCGCCGAGGACAACAGAAATTTCGGAAGCCGGGAAAGTTCGGGCGGAAGTTTCTTTCATAAAAGAAGCAGAAAATGCAAAAAATCTCCGCATCAGAATTATCCGCAACGGTAAAACTTTATTAGAAGAACCAGTGCTCATTCCAACTCGTTCTTTAGTAGATAACCCCGACCAAAGGGCGAACGAAGAAATATCAGAAGGACGTTTTTTATCGCTACTAATCCGTGATTTAGACGGCGACAAGGAACCGGAAGTGCTGGCCGATTTAGTCTCAATCAAAAGCGGCGTCCGCTGCTGCAATTATTCGTTTATTTACCGCTACGACTCGGCAGCTAACAAATACACTCATATCAAGCATTTCTGGGGCAATGTAAGTTACGAAATAGTCGATTTTGGCAAAAATGATATCCCAGAGTTTAAGAGTCAGGACGGCAGATTTTCCGAGGCTTTTACAAACTACGCTGATTCTCGCTTTCCGCTGCAAATTTGGCAGTACCGCCAAGGTAAAATGCAAGATGTTAGCAAACAGTATCCGGTGGAGGTATACACAAATTCTGCTGAGCTTTGGCTGGAATCTAACAAGCGTTTGAGTGAAAATGGGGAGGTGAAGGGGGTTTTGGCGGCCTTCATGGCGAACAAGTATGTCATGGGTCAGGAGGCGGAAGGTTGGCAGTTGTTGGAGAGAGTTTATCAAGGGCGCGATCGCACTCAGTTCTTTGGGCAGTTACGGGAGTTTTTGGTAAGTACGGGTTATGCCAGTAAGTAGATTTGGAGGTTTTTAACCGCAGATTTAAGCCGATTAACGCGGATTAACGCCGATAGTGTTTGTAGGGGCGGATTTGGTATCTAGATTAGTTGTTCCCTCTTTTGTATTTCGCGCTAAACCCGCCCCTATAAGTTTTTTGTAATTACCATGAAAATTCTCTCTTCAGATATTCCACTAATTTCCGATTGTGCGGCTGAAAATACTCGCGCAATCGCTGGTTGACAAAATCATCTGCTGGCTGATAATCACCACCGTTGTACTTTTGATAATTCCCCAGTTGAAAATCTGGCACATCTAAAAACTCAAAAACTTGTTTGATTGTCGCAGCCGGATCGGCATAAAATTCTTCACTCTGCAAAATCAAAAACTGTTCCCTGGGAAAAAGTTTCATCCACTCTTTGAGACTGCCAGCATAAAGACTCTTATAAATATAATGACAATCTTTCCCAGGATTTTTATCTTCTAAGTTTGTTGCGGTTGCGCCATCAAGCAATTGCAACTCGGAATCGATCGCCTTTTCAAAACTTCTGCGTTCCGTACCGCGTCTCACCAGCATTTGATAGTGAGAAAAAGCCCGATAGACCGGATTTCTCAAAATCACAATCAGCTTAACTTTGGGCAAACAACCGTGCAACCTTTCCGCAGCCAGCGGGTGAGTCAGATAAGTCGGAGTTGCTTCTCCTGTCAAAAAATGATGCGCGTCTATTGTCGGCGGGAAATGCGATTGATACCAAGCTATTCCTTTGTTGAAATGTTCTGAAAAAAAACAAATTTCTTTATTGGCAGCAGGTAAAATCTGAGGGTGCGAAGTGATATATTTGTAGAGAGAAGTTGTGCCGCAACGGGGAGAACCGATGATAATAAAATCCGGCGATCGCGCTTTTGCCCAATTCCATTCTACTTGCGACAGTTCCGGGCGAGATGCGACTGTTTGCAAGCGGACTGCGGTTTGAAAAAGCGCGATCGACTCCTGAATTTTTCCCTGCTTGCTCAGCGCTACAGCTAAGTTAATGTAAGCTAATGGAAAATTTGGCAAAATCTCGATAACTTCGCGGTAAACAGCAACCAGGCTGTCAGTCAGAGGAGAATCTTTAGGCAGCGGCGCGTACAGCAAGGGGAAGTAAGCAGCAGTAAAGTTTGGTTGTAGGAGAATGGCTTTTTGGTGACAGGCGACAGCTTCTGCAATTTGCCCGTTTTGTTGCAGCGCTTTTCCCAAATTGTGGTAGGCTGAGGGCGAATTGGGGTTTTGGGCGATCAATTTTTCGTAAAGGGCGATCGACTCTTGCAATTTTCCCTCATCCTCCAAACTATCTCTACAACTATCTGTAAAAGTGCGATCCTCTCCGAAGGCTTCGCTAACGGCCAAACTCATGCTGGAATCCTGTAATAACCGCGCATCATCACCTTAACATCCAAGTGCTTCATTTCTGCTGTAGAAGCATCGTGAATCATATTTTCAGTCGGTGCAATATAAGCCTCGCCCGGTGCAATTCTCAGCTTCACGACGGGATATTCTGGATAGCGCTGCATAAACTCATTGGTTAACTGTCGCGTCCAAGGTTTTCCAATATCAGAATCAGGACATCCCAGCATTTCAAAAATATCAATTTCAGTCAAATTCACAAACAAAAAGTAACGGCTGTCCCGACCTAAATTCACGCAAATTCGATTAGTAGCCTCCTGCTTTTTCGCCAGCGGCAACCCATCCCAATTATCAGTATGCAAACCATTGCGGCAACCGCGTTTATTATCAATTGTTGCCGTACTCAATCCCGGCTGCCTGCCTCCCATAGCGTTAATAATCGGCGGCGCATCCGACAGACAAAAAGGCTGAAAATACTCAATTAATTTATCGAGTGCCTGTAGGCATTTTTCATCTGATTTAAACTCAGCAACCTGTAGCGGAGTTGTTAGGGAAGCGATACCGGCAGCAGCAAACAAAGCTAAAATATCCGGCGGTAAACGCACAATTCCTACACCCAAATAGTGCGGTGGGGGTTCATGAACCCAAAGCAGTGCAGACTCTGCCGGTGTTGGTTCCCTCCAAGGTTCTTTTGGCATAAAAGCCCCTTCGCAATACTGAATGCGATCGGGTACGCTGTCAAAAGCTAGCTGCGTGCCCGAACTCAGCCACACTCTAGTTGGGAACTCTTTCTGTGTAGTTTCTGACTCCAGATTTTGGTAGCGATAAATTACTATACTTTGACGGAGAGTGGACATTATTTAATATGTATTAATCGCCCAGATCGCAAATGCCGGTTGTAGTAAGGAATGCAAGTCCTTTTTCTTGAATTTCCCGTTCGTAGTAAGAAATGCAAGTCCTTTCTTTTCCGTTTCACGACTTAGGTAAAAAGTGGTTTGACGTGCTACTTATATATGTAAGGTGTGCAGTGCACACCCTACATATATAGAAAATTTTGAGCAATGAGGGCTTTACTACAAACTTTTTACCCTCTAGAAATCTTGCCTAATGAGTGCAATGGGTGCAGTGAGTGCAGTGAGAGCACATCGCTCCTACCTCAACCCCTTCATCATTGGGAAACTGCCAGAGAGTTTGCGTTAAGGTCGCGCGGTCAACATCCTGCCGGGGAACTGAGGAAAGAGTCAAAACGCGGGCTTCATCGTCGGTGCTTTCTACCAAAATTTCGCCCTCAGCAACTTTAATTGCATCTCGGTGCAAAATGCTGATGCCAAACATATCTGTCATCCCCAAGTCTGACAGTTTACCTGCAATTTCATTGAGAAATTCCGAGTTATTGACAACTGCTTCTGACCGTTTAATTGCTGCCGACACAGCTTCACTAACGCGGACAAATTCTAAGGGAAACCAAACCCAGTTGCCTGATGCTCGATCTTTTTCCACTTTCCACATATACGGAATAGCATCGCCGTATTCTGCAGTCGGCTTGACATAAGCATTGTGGCCGTCAAACTCTTCGACCAACCTTTCGTTATCCGCCAGGTCAAAGTGTTTGTGAAGTAAGCAAATACCTACCTGCTTTTGCAAACCGTAACTGCGGATGATAGCACCCAGTTCTGTCATGTTATCCTGGGCTTGCTCTAGCAGGTCTCTTGCCGTGAAAAAATGCTCTAAACTATCGAAAACATCTGGCTTGTAAGATGTCAGCATACAGGTTTAGGTTTCCTTCTAAATATTCACTAGATAGACCATATTTAATATTCTCTCAAATGTCAACTGTTTGGCTGCTATCAACACATTATTTTCTTATATGTAAAATTACTAAGAATATGTGAAGAGATACAAAAAAATGTTGCTTTTTGAGACGCTAAGCTAAAATAAATATAAACTCTCAGACATTTAATCACTAAAAATGGTATATCCACCTGCACCTTGGAATCTGCAAGGTTATGCTGTTCAGACTTTACAATTGGTAGATGTGGCACGAGTGCGCTCCTTGGTTCCCTCTGAGTTAGAAATAGTCTCTATATTGCCAGGAAAAACCCTAGGCGGCATTTATATATCCTCCTACGGGTTGGGTTCTGTGATGGAGTACAATGAGTTAATTGTAGTTAGCGCGATCGCCAATTATGCCGGAAAATGGGGTGCTTGGATTTCTCACATTTATGTAGACAATCCTAAGTCGGTAGCCGGCGGACGCGAAATTTGGCGACTTCCTAAAGAATTAGCGCAATTTAGTTGGGAACGCAGCGGTTCGGTAAAGGCAGCACCGCTCGGCTACCGCGTCACAGTTAGCCAAGGAAAACGTCAACTGTGCAGTCTCAGTTATACCCAGCAAAGTTTAGCTTTACCCCTGTCTTTGAGCGGAAATGTTTTCAGCGCTGACAGGAGAAATTTGCTGTTGTTTAAAGGAGACTTTAAATCTCGAATCGGCTTGATTAAAGGCGAATTAGAAATATCTGAAGAAAGCCTTTTTGCCCATTTAAACTTATATCAGCCCTTGCTAACAGTTGCCTGCGAAGATCTGCGTTTAATTGCAGGTGCGCCGCAAATAATGGGGAACAGATCGGCTGAATTCAGTTATTAACCCTAAAATTGGCGTACATTATTAGGAGGAAAGTTCCCATGAGCGATATTGGTTTTACCCACATTGCACTTTCAGTTAGCGATGTAGACAAAAGCATCTCGTTTTACGCGAAGTACGCTGACCTAAAAGTGGTTCACCGCCGTGTAGATCCAATTACATCATTAGATGTTGCTTGGATTTGTGATTTAATTCGACCGTTCGTCATTGTGCTAATTAAAGCACGATTAGTGAATGGCAAACTTTTACCACATTCCCATCTCGGCGTCGCCTGCGAAAGTCGTGAAAAAGTCGATCGCCTTTGCAGTGAGGCTGAGTCAGAAGGGCTTTTATTGAACGGCCCTAATGACTCGGAACCTCCTGTCGGCTACTGGGCTTATCTCCGCGACCCGGACGGTCATACGCTGGAAATTTCCTACGGTCAGGAAGTTAGCGCCCTGTTAGAAAAGTTATTAGCGCAGCCAAAGTTATAAGGTAAGGCATTAAGTTTTCTAGACACCATTTACGCAAAGTCTATGTGTCATGCTGAGTGAAACGCAGTGCAACGAAGCATCTGTAAGATTCTTCGCAACGCTTATGAATGACAGGATTACGTTTAAATGCGTCCAGGACTGCTAGATTGAGCAACCCCAGCTAATTTAATCATAAATTAACCGGGGCTGCGGGCAATTAATTCGCTGAGTAATTCCTATTTTTAAATGCCAGCCCCCGGAGCGGCTTCAGCACCCATGTCTAAAATTGTACCGCGAAGAAAATCAATTTGCTGCTGAAAGTCCATGCCCTCAATCTTTCCTAGTAAAGCTTTTCCTGCTTCGGGAAGTTGATAGTCTGGAGGCACAGGAATAATAGTTCCTTCGTCCATTCCTACTGCTAGGAAATACCAAAAAGCCAGCTTGGTTTCAGGACTCATTGAGCCGTACATCCGGCTGATTTCAGTATTGGCTTTTGAGGCAATGTCGCGCATTACTTGTAGTTGTTCTTCGTGGGGCAGAGGCTTGACTTGCTCGAACAAACCCTGAGCGATGTCCGATCCCGAAGCACCGGGAGCCGCTGGCGTTATTGACTTGCCCATTTGGGTGTAAACAAACCACAGCAAACCTAATTGGTCGTCTACACTCAACTTCTTAATATCTGCTTTTCCTTGGTCGTAAGCACTGGTAGTAGTAAAAGTCATTCAAGCCTCCAAAATAATATGTATTGCTCAGTTTTCTTATTTGTGAGAAAACTTTTGTTTGCTACTTAAGTTAAAGTACCTAATAAATAGTGATGCTAGAATCTTGCTTAAGACAGAGATGATCCCGGACATAATTTTGGGGAATAAATTTACCAAAATCGGGAAAATTTGCAACCAAAGGATGAGGCAAATTTGACAGTATGGTTGTTAGTGGAGCTCATGATTAGCATTGTTTAGCCGATCGACGATCACCTATAATCGCAACAGACCTGTATTGAGGTGGCTGTTATGTCGAGCGCAACTGCAAAACGCTTCACCATAGCGGAATATCACCGCCTCACAGAACTGGGGTTCTTTGGTGAGGACGATCGAGTTGAGCTAATCAAGGGTGAACTTGTGAAAAGTGCTGCTCAAGGTACGGCTCATGCTGTTTGCGAGACACGCTTGGAACGCGAGTATATTTAAGCTGGTGGGAGAAAGGGCGACACTGCGAGGACAACAACCAATTATTCTGGCTGATGACAGCGAACCAGAACCCGATCGCGCGATCGTGCAAAATCGCCCTGATGACTATTTATCCTCTCACCCCACAACAGCGGATATATTGTTACTGATTGAGATTGCGCATTCTTCTTTGAATTACGACAAACAAGTCAAGTTGCCCCTTTATGCTGAAGCGGGTATCTCTGATTGTTGGATATTTAACTTATTAGAAACTTGTTTGGAATGTTACAGCGATCCGTATCAGAATTTGCAAGGCAAATTTGGTTATCGCGTCAAGAGAATTTTTCTGCCTGACGAGACAGTTGGAATCCGTAATTTTGGGGATTTATCCCTAGATTTATCTAAAGTATTTCCTCCGAATTTTATGGGGGGATAGAATTCGCTACATAAACAAAATCCGCCGCAGTTGACGTGGTAGGACTGGGGTCGGGCGGACTAAAAAAATGGCGTTGCACAATTTGAGGATGATTATTGTTGGTTGTCCCGCCTGCTTTGACAATACACCGGACGGGCGGGACGCCCATCCCACAAAACAATTAAAATCATTCTGGAATTATGCCACACCAAACAAATGGGGTGTCAGTCAAAGAAAATAGGCTGGCAAACAGCCAGCCTAGAATCAGGAGAACTTTATTTCAAACTCGTTGAAAATCTAGCTAAACAAACCCGAAATCCCGTTGACTGCTATGGCTCCAGCCAAAGCCGAAACAACCACAGAAGTCAGAGCCGTACCGAACAGCCACCAAGCTGCGGCTGCTGCCGCTTCGCGCGCATCTTCTGCTTGCTGCTTGGTCTTTTTCTTGAGTTCTTTGATGCGTTTTTTGGCTTCAGATTGCAGGCGTTCCGAGCGCAATAAAACGCTGTCTCGGGCTCCTTCCATTTGGTCAACAATTCGGTGAGCCTGTGCCTCGGAAATATCAGAACGAGAACTCAGCAGGGCAACTAAAGTACCGCGATCGAACTCACCTAAACGCTCTTTAATCGCGTCAAATCCTGCCTGCGGGTCGTCAAACACTTTGCGTAAATCGCGCTTGATGCCTTCGTAGTTTAGTTCTGGTCGATCGAGCGAATTGAGGTAATCCCGGATTTTTCCGAAAATACCATCCATTGCTGACTGGAACTTGTCCTGAACCATTTGAACTTGTTCGACAATTTGGTTGCGGACAGATTCAATTTGGTCGGCAATTCTGTTAGCTTCGTCTTCCGAGATGTCTTCCCGCTGCGACAGCAATGCTACCAGAGTCGATCGATCGAAGTGCTTCAGGCGATCGCCCAAACTTTGCATCCCCATTCCCGGCTCACTAAACAGCAACTGCAAATCGCGTTTGATGCTTTCAGGATTGAGTTCTTCCTTGTCCGTATTCCGCAAGTAATTTTCCAAACTGCCTTGGAAATCCCGGACTGTTTTCTGAGCGCGAGATGCCAAGCGGCGCGGCGATTTCACGATGCTGCGAATCGAATCTTGCACGCGATCGATCGTCCGCTCGATCTGTTCTTCGCTCAACTCTTCCCGCTGCGACAGCAACTTGACTAAAGTTTCGCGATCGACCTGAGAAAGTCTTTCCCGAAGTGCCAAAGCACCCTCTTTCGGATTTTCAAACAATTTAGTCAAATCCCGATTGATGCCTTCTGGATCGAGTTCTTCCAGGTTTGTATTCCGCAGGTACTCGCCAATTTTTGCAGTAACTTCCTCGTACTGCTGCTTAGCTCTATCTGCCACCATTTGCGGCGCGTGGATAATGTTGTCGCGCACAGATTCAATCCGGTCGATCGCCTGATTGATCTGTTCTTCACTGAGGTCTTGGCGCTGTGACAGCAACTGCACCAGCGTATCGCGGTCGAATTGAGATAAGCGTTCTCTCAGCGCTTTAAATCCGGCTTCCGGGTCGCTTAACAGCGTTTGAAACTCGCGCTCGATCGCTTCTGGATTGAGCTCTTCCTTATTAGTATTGCGTAGATAGTCTTCTACCTTTTGCCGCAATTCTTGCGCTTTTGATTTCGCTTGCTCTTGCAATTCTTGAGCTCTAGAAATCACGCGATCGCGGGAACTTTCGAGCCGCCCGATTAACTGATCGGCTTCCTCTGGACTAAAATCTTCCCGCTGACCCAGCAACTGCACCAAAGTATCGCGGTTAAACTGCGACAGGCGATCGCGCAAAGCCTCAAAACCAGCATCCCGGTCTTCCAAAAGCGCTTGGAAATCCCGTTCGATACCTTCAGGATTCAGCTCATCTTTGCCAGTCGATCGCAAATAATTCTCAATCCGGCTCCGCAAATCTTGAGACTGTTCTTTACCAGCAGCATCTCGCACGATTTCCAACACTTCTTGGCGGACACCTTCAAGCTGTTCGGCAATTTCCGTCACCTGTTCAGGAGCAAACCCCTCGCGGCGGCCCAGAATCCCTACAAAATAATCAGGATTAAACATCTCTAACTGGCGCAAAACCGCCCCAGGAGAGGCTTCCGGGTCGTAAATAACATCCCTAAACTCCTGCTTGATTGTCTCGCGGTTGAGATGCCACGGTTGGGCATTCATCAAGTAGTTTTCCACATCAGCCTTAGCTGTATTGAAAGGCAGCGCCGGCACTTTATCGCCCACCTGAGAAGCAAAAGATTTAGCTTTTTGAGTCCCTTGTGCTGTCAGTTGTTGCAACTGACCAGAGATTTTTTCAACATCCAAATCCGACAAATCCGTCCGCGACAAAACAGTGCCAACAAGAGCTTCCACACCCAACTGCATCGCTCGCTTCATGCCGCTGCTGGATTCCGATTTGTTTTCCCTACTTTCCAGAATTTGAGACAGCTTGGCGTTGAGTTCGTCAGACTTCAGCAAATCGGGAGCCGCAAACTTGAGAAAATCAACCAACTCTAAATTCGGGTCTTTCTGCTGTTGCTGCTTGCCGAAAGTTTGCTTCCAAACGCCTTCGAGTTGGTCAGCAATTTGATTTATTTCCTCTTGAGAAAAGTCTGTGCGACTTTTAACTAAATCCACAAAAGTCTGGCGGTTAACATTCTTCAGAACGTCGCTTCCCGCAAGAGATTTGATATCTGCATCGCCCAGCAACTTTTCAAATTGACCGCGAATTTCCTTAACATCTAGTTTCGGTAACTGCAAAGAACCCACATAATCTTGCAGTGTTTCGCGAATGCTATCCGGGTCTACCGCCGAACTCAATTCGCGGCGGACAGCGGCAACAGATGCCTCTACAGTGTTGACCATTTGGTCGCTGGCCATCTTGCTGCCGATCGCTGCACCAGCAGTACCCATGACGCCTTGAACGCCTGAAAAAGCAGTTTTTATCAAGGAACCGATCGCGGAACCGACGGCGCTAGAACCGAGCCACACCAGCGTTAAAAAGTACGCCGACCAAATGACTACACCAATAATTGCCGCTCCGTCTACCGAGGCAATTGAAGTTAGTTTGACTGCCAGAAAACAAGCCAAAAATAAAGCCAGGTTAACGGTGACTAAAATCCAACCCCCGACTAGACCTTCAGTCTTACGAACTTTTGTCCCCAAACTTTCAGATTCATCATCATCATCGTCGGGTAAAGCCTCGTCCCAGTTGGAGATTTTGGCGGCAATCGAGAAATTTGTTAACAGGAATTGGAAGCCGAAAGCCATGATGACTCCAGCGATTAATGCCACGAAAAACTGCGGGCTTAAAAACATCAGCCCTCCGATATCGGGGTGGTCAAATCGCGCATCTATTTCTACTGGCATTTGGGCAATATTGAATTTGGGACTGTACAGCGACATTAATAACTCGCTTTCAAACATAATTTACCTCCTAAGTTTTTATGCCTAACTAGGCATAGCGAAAAGAGTCCCCAACTTTTTTATAGGGGATTTTGTAATCTTTAGATGATGGTTTGTTTTGGTTCGGCTTTATCTTACGGAAGGCCTTATTAGTGAAATTGGGACGAGTAGTAAATCAGTTCTCTAGTTATCTCATCCTTACTGCTTATTATGGCTGTGGAAGCTAAAAAATAAATCCGTCTAAAGTCAGAAATCAGTCTTTCTGGGACTGATAGCAGCAGAGTTCGCATAAAAGTGGCAAGTTTGAGGCGGGGGGCGATCGCCACCAATTATCAATAGTAGTAAAGTGCGATATGATGCACTCTACATATCGTAGAGTGCGCTACCTAGTTGAGGATTCCGTTTGATTTTTAGGCTCAAAACGCTCTAGTAATTCCGAGGGAGGGATCTGCATAAGCAGTCGGTTGCGATCCAGGGTTTTTAAATCTAACTGCGGGTCATTCAACAAACATGATATCGGGTGCGCCGCAGCCTAGGCTACGAATTTTTGCCGCAGCATTTACCCTCACAGTTGCGAAGGCTGCGAATACAGCCGTACTCCTCGAAACGTTGACTGTGTTTGCGAACAGTAGGATAGGCAAGTAAATTGAAAGGAATTCCGGTTAGTTTGTAAAACAATCGACCAGCAGCATGAACAATATCCCAAATTTCGCTTAAATTAGGTTCTCGAACAAATTCTTTTATTTCATCTTTTAAAGCAAGCCACTGAGATTGCACAGTAGGAGAGTGACAATTATCAAATACTGCCATACCTTTTTCGTAGTTTTGCGAAATTTTATTCATATATTTAATCAAAATCGCCTCACGTCTGATAATATCAGAAGTTAATCTGAGATTACAATCATCCGGTATTTTAAGGAAATCAGCCATGCGACTCTCTCAAATGCTTTTTGTCACCCTGCGCGAAGACCCGGCAGAAGCAGAAATCCCCAGCCACAAACTATTACTCCGTGCCGGATACATCCGGCGCATCGGTAGCGGAATTTACGCTTATCTACCTTTAATGTGGCGAGTTCTCAAAAAAGTATCTCAAATTGTGCGCGAAGAAATGGACGCTACCGGCGCTCAAGAATGTCTCCTCCCGCAATTGCAACCAGCCGATTTGTGGCGGGAATCCGGCCGCTGGGATACCTATACTCAAGCTGAAGGTATTATGTTTGCAATGACAGACAGGCAGCAGCGAGAATTGGGATTGGGTCCGACTCACGAAGAAGTAATTACTACAATTGCTAAAGATATGATTCGTTCCTATCGGCAATTACCGGTACATCTCTATCAAATTCAAACTAAGTTTCGCGATGAAATTCGCCCGCGTTTTGGGTTGATGCGCGGTCGCGAATTCATTATGAAAGATGGCTATTCTTTCCACACTAACGAAGAAAGTTTGAAAAAAACTTATCAGGATATGGCTCAAGCTTATAGCAATATGCTGCGCCGATCGGGCTTGCAATTCCGAGCAGTCGATGCTGATTCTGGCGCAATTGGCGGTTCTGGTTCTCAAGAGTTTATGGTGCTGGCAGAAGCGGGAGAAGATGAAGTTCTTTATACTGAAGACGGTCAGTATGCCGCTAATGTGGAAAAGGCTGTCTCGATGCCTGCTGATGCCGAACCGTCGCCCTTTGCAGCTTTTGAAAAGCGGGAAACGCCGGGAACTGAAACAATTGATAAACTTTGCAAATTTTTGAAATGTTCTCCGACGCAAGTTGTCAAAAATGTGCTTTACCAAGCTGTTTACGATAATGGCATTACAGTCTTGGTATTGGTAAGCATTCGCGGCGACCAAGATGTGAATCAGGTAAAGTTGCTGAATGAATTGACGAAGTTAGCGGGCAATTATCAAGCTAAAACAGTTTTATTTTTGACTGTTCCCGATGCAGAAGCTCAGCGGAAATGGGCGGCTAAATCTTTACCTCTCGGTTATATGGCTCCCGATGTTGCTGATGATTATATCGCTGGAAGCAAGCAGGTCAACTCTAAGTTTCTGCGTTTAGTTGATCGCACTGCCGTTGACCTGACAAACTTTGTCACCGGTTCAAACGAATCAGGATACCACGTTGTCGGAGCCAATTGGGATAAAGAATTTCCGCTACCAGCAACGGTTGTAGGTGTCAGAACAGCCAAAAAGGGCGATCGGGCAGTGCACAACCCCGAACAAACCTTGGAAAGTGCCAGAGGCATCGAAGTCGGCCACATCTTCCAATTAGGAACCAAATACTCCCAAGCAATGGGCGCCACCTACACCAGCGAACAAGGCGAAGAAATGCCCTTTGTTATGGGCTGCTACGGCGTCGGCGTGTCGCGGCTAGCTCAATCGGCCGTAGAACAATCCTACGACAAAGACGGGATAATTTGGCCGGTGGCGATCGCCCCGTATCACGCCATCATTAGCATCCCCAATATTTCCGACGCCCAACAAGTAGAAGTCGCCGAAAAACTCTATGCAGAACTCAACCAATCTGGCATTGAAACCCTACTAGATGACCGCGACGAACGGGCCGGAGTTAAATTCAAAGATGCCGATTTAATCGGCATTCCCTATCGGATTGTTCCGGGTCGTTCGCTGAAAGCAGGCAAAGTTGAAGTCGTGGAAAGAGCAACTCACAAATCCCAGGAAATTCTCATTGATGAAGTAAATTCTACGTTGAAACAGTGGATTGAAGCCGCCATCAACTAAGCCTTTTTAATTGGTAAGGTGCGCGCTGCACCTACATCTAGGCTCGGAATGTGCGCGGTGTACACCCTACATTAGCTCCCCTCTAGGGAGCATCTCACTTTTGCAGCAAAGCTAGAAATTGGACTTTGGAGGCAGGAGGCAGAATGCAGGAGGCAAAATACAGGAGGAAAGAGTCAGAAAGAAGGAGCCAGAAGAAGTGTTTTTACAAATATGAGATGCTCTGCCCTCCTCCCTCTGCCCTCTGCCCTCTTCCTGACATCCATTACATTCCGTTACATCCGTTACATCCGTTACATCCGTTACAGAATCCGTTGCCGAACTTCCTTCTTCCTTGAGATGTGAAATTCCCTAAAAATTAAAACTCGGTATGAATCTGAACCTAAATCAGTTTCTGCGATTCCCTCAATCCCGAATAGGGCGGTACTTAGCCCAAGTAACTGTCGTTGCTGTAGCTTACGCCGTGGGGGCGAGGCTAGCAATTTCAATTCAAGGTGTCAATCCCTTTGCTGCCTCGGTGTGGCCGCCTGCAGGAATTGCACAAGCCGGACTTTTATTGTTTGGAAGTAAAGTCTGGCCTGCCATAATTTTGGGCACATTTTTGCTCAATTTGGTTAACCCAACTGAACAGATATTTGCACTTTGGCTGGGAGGAAACGCCGGGGCAATTCTGCAAGCGGTTTTTGCAGTAACTGCCCTGAGCTGGTTCCGGTTTCGTCCCTCTATCGAGCGATTGAAAGATGTAATAATTTTAATTTTGTTTGGCGGTCTAATTGCTACTCAAATCAGTTGCACTATTGGCGTATTTTCTCTATATTTAGCGGGAAAAATAGAGTGGAGCGAATATTGGTCGGCTCGATGGAATTGGTGGTTAGGAGACACAATGGGAATTTTAATTATCACTCCCTTAATCTTAATATTTTTTCGTCCTCAAGTAACCGCCTATCGTTTAAAAATACAAACAGAAATAAAGAAAAATTATTTAATTGAGCGAGCAGTATGGTTAATATTATTAATTGTGGTGAGCTGGCTGGTCTTTGAGTCGAAACAAGAAGCTTCTATTTCTCGTTATCCCCTGGAATATTTGCCGTTTCCTTTGATAATGTGGGCTGCGCTTCAATTCGGTCAGCGAGCCGCTGTCCTAGCATCGTTTATTGTCTCAATCATCGCAATTTTTGGCAGTTCTCATGGAGGGGGGCCCTTCACAGCCAAAGCCGACAATATTAATCAGGCTATCTTATTGTTGCAAGCTTTTATGGGTGTAATTACGATTACCTCGCTGTTATTGGCAGCGACAGTAGCTGAACGCACATCAGCAGAGTATTCTCTGCGGGAGAGCGAAATTAAATATCGAGAATTGGTGGAAAATGCTAACAGTATTATTCTGAAACTGGACGCTGACGGCAATATTACTTTTTTTAACGAATTTGCCGAAAAATTCTTTGGTTACAAGGAGGAAGAAATTCTGGGAAGAAATGCTTTGGGAACCCTTATTCCACCGACGGACTGTGAAGGAAATAACTTAGAGTTGGTTTATAGTCAAATTTTACAAAATCCCGATCGCTTTACCAGCTATGAAAATGAAAATATCCGGCGCAGTGGCGATCGCGTTTGGGTATCTTGGGCAAATAAACCGCTGGTTGATGCAGCGGGCAAACTTTTGGGCATCCTCTGCATCGGCACAGATATCACCGATCGCCGAAAAGCTGAAATAGCACTGCAAAAGCTGAATGAAAAGCTGGAAATCCGAGTTGAAGAGCGGACAAATGCCCTGAAACAAAGCGAACTTCAGCTACAGAAACAGAAATCGGCATTAATTGATTTAGCCAAAAATAAAGCGCTGAATCAAGGCGACTTAACCAAAGCGCTTCAAGAAATAACTGAAACTGCTAGCCGTACTCTGGAAGTTGCCCGATCGAGCGTCTGGCTGTACGATCGCACTAAATCCAAGATCGAGTGCCTAGATTTGTTCGATCGCACTCTCAACCAGCACTCACACGGCTTGGAATTAGCAGCAGCAGACTATCCTGTCTATTTTCAAACACTGCGAGAAGAACGCGCAATTGCTGCCTTTGACGCGCAAAACGATTTTAGAACTAAAGAATTTGCGGAATCTTACCTAATTCCCTTCGGCATCACTTCTATGCTAGATACGCCGATTCAAATAGGCGGAGAAACAGCAGGAGTTCTCTGTTTAGAACACGTAGGAATGCCCCGCTTTTGGACGATTGAAGAACAAAGTTTTGCTGTTTCTCTAGCCGACTCTGTAACTTTCGCAATGGAAGCGCGAGAACGCCAGCGGGCTGAAGAAGCACTGCGGCAAGCTGAAGAAAAATACCGCAGCATCTTTGAAAATGCGATAGTCGGCATTTTTCAAACTACCCCAGATGGGCAATATCTCAGCGCCAATCCTGCTTTGCTTCGCATTTACGGTTACAGTTCACGCGAGGAATTGGTGGGTACACTAACTGATATTAGCCAACAACTTTATGTTGACCCCGATCGCCGCGCCGAAGTTGTCCGCTTAATAGAAGAACAAGGAAAAGTATCGGATTTTGAATCTCAAATTTACCGACGAGATGGCAGCATAATTTGGATTTCAGAAAATACTTATACCGTGCGCGATTCCTACGGAAATTTGCTTTATTACGAAGGTACTGTTCAAGATATCACAACTCGCAAACAAGCTGAAGCAGCTTTGCGCTTAGAACAAGAAAAATCCGACCGTCTCCTACTCAACGTTTTACCGCAAGCGATCGCCGATAGATTAAAACAAGACCAAAGCATTATCGCCGATACATTTTCCGAAGTAACAGTATTATTTGCAGATCTAGTCGGTTTTACCCAAATTAGTTCCCAAATTTCTCCGCCAGAATTAGTTTCCTTGCTTAACGACATTTTTTCCACATTCGACCGCCTAGCAGAAAAGCACGGATTGGAAAAAATTAAGACGATTGGCGACGCCTACATGGTAGTAGGAGGGCTGCCCATGCCCCGCAGCGATCATGCAGAGGCGATCGCCCAAATGGCCCTCGATATGCAGCAGGCAATTACTGAATTCAGCGATACCCACGATCGAGATTTTAGCATCAGAATTGGCATTAACACCGGCCCGGTTGTCGCCGGAGTAATCGGTATTAAAAAATTTATTTACGATTTATGGGGAGACACCGTTAACACCGCTTCCCGCATGGAATCCCACGGCTTGCCGGGGTGCATTCAAGTCACGTCGGCAATTTATGATATATTGCACGATAAGTATGTATTTGAAAGTCGGGGCGCGATCGAAGTTAAAGGCAAAGGCGTGATGACTACTTATTTACTGGAATGCCGAAAATTGCTCTAGTCAAGGTTTTTCCCTAAAATAAGGGCGATCGCACCAGTTAATTTGCCCGATCGCCCTTTTCTCAATTAGCCAAGTTTTTTAAAGCTTGTACAGGTTAATTCCAGCTTCCTTCGCCATGATTTCCAAACCCTTGTTTTGCAAGGTTTTAATCGCCTTTGTAGAAAGGTGCAATCTTACCCAGCGCTTTTCCTGCGGCCACCAAACCCGCTTCCACTGCAAATTTGCCTCTTGCAACTTGTGAGTGCGGTGGTGCGAGTGAGAAACTGCAAAACCGTTATTCGCCTTCTTCCCCGTTAGCTGACATTTCCGTGACATACTTCCCTCCAGATTACCGTTTTTTTGCGTGCAGCCTCTCATTATACCCGAAGGAAGAAGGAAGAAGGCTTGACTTATCCCTTTACCAATAGAAATAAACTCTTGCTCCCCCCCTTAGCAAGGGGGGGTTGGGGGGGTTAATTACATTGCACGTTCAGTCAATTTTGTCAAGACTTGATTCGATCGCTCGACAAAATCCTTCATCCCTTCAGCATCGAAACCCTTCTGGGCCATCAAAGCCAAGTCGTAAACGTGGTGACAAATCATACTCGCCAACTCAGCCGACGGAGACTCACCGCCGCCTTGAATAATCGCACCCTGACTCAAACTCGCCAGATTTTGAATCAGCGGGTGAGACGTATTCACCAGCAAAACGTGTTCTTCGGGGAATTCCGCCGCTTGCTGCTGCAAAAGCGCCGTCATATCGCGCATCCGGCGCAAAGCTTCCGGCAAAAGTACGATCGCAGGTGGCGTCGCCTCCGCAGAGTCAGACTTCAAAGCTTCTGTGCGAATGTTCACTTTCGGCTTGTTGAGAGCTTTTTGGAACATCTCTTTAACTTGTTCGCTGCGAGTCTTATTCGTCGCCGGATCTACAATTTCCGCTTCTTTCTCTTTGTCAATTAGCGTTTCGTCGATGTCGGAATCAACCCGCGAGAATTTGACATCTGAGTATTCTCGTTCCAAAAAGCTGATAAAGTGCGTGTCGATGAAAGAATCCATAAACAGCACTTCTAAACCTTGGCTTTTGTGCATTGCCACGTAAGTTGCTTGAGACGCCGGATCGGTACAATAAAACACGCGATTTTCGTGGCGTTTTTGATTGCGTTCCAAATACTCTTTTAGAGTCGTGTAAGGCTGCGTGGAACTAGAATTTTCCGACTTCGGAGTGACATCTTGCCACAAATCTCCTTCCTCACTTTGCACCTGAATTTCGGGCGTTACAGTTTCTGGCTTCTCGGCTGTTGGTTCGTAGGTGCTGCGGTAGATTAAAATATCTTCGACTTGCTTTTTGAACTTGTCATCGTTGAGAGTGCCAAACTTGACAAAAGTGCCGATATCTTGCCAGCAGCGGATGTATTCGTCACGATCGTCGCGGTAGAGTTCTTTCAGGCGATCGCCCACTTTTTTAGCAATATAATCAGCGATTCTCCGCACAGTCCGATTGCTTTGCAAAGAACTGCGAGAAACGTTCAGGGGAATGTCGGTACTGTCAATAACTCCCCGCAGTGGCATCAAGAATTTCGGGATAATTTCTTCGCAGTGGTCGCTGACAAAAACCTGGTTGCAGAATAGCTTAATATTGCCTTGGGTAACATCGACATCCGGGCGCAGTTTTGGAAAGTAAAGAATCCCGTTGACAATGAAAGGATAATCTGTATTCAGGTGTACCCACAGCAGCGGCTCGTCTTGGAACGGGTAAAGGTAGCGGTAGAGTTCTAAGTAATCTTCTTTTTGCAAATTGCTGGCTGATTCCCGCCAAATTGCTTTGTGCTTGTTGAGTTCCTCTCCTTCAAATTTGATGGGAACTGGCATGAAATCGCAGTAAGTTTTGATTAACTGCTTAATGCGGCTGGGTTCTAAATATTCTTGTTCTTCGTCTTGGAGGGTAAGAGTAATAGTAGTGCCGCGTTCAGTGCGGGAAGATTCTGATAGTTCAAAAGCGGGAGAACCGTCGCAAGACCAGTGCACTGCTTGGGAGCCTTCCTGGTAAGAAAGAGTATCAATGTCTACTTTCTTGGCCACCATGAAAGAAGAGTAGAAACCGAGACCGAAGTGACCGATAATTGCGTCCTCGCCGCTGCCTTGGTATTTTTCAATAAATTCTTCTGCGCTGGAGAAAGCGACTTGGTTGATGTATTTTTTTACCTCATCGGCGGTCATGCCGATGCCGTTATCGGAAATTGAGAGGGTTTTGTTTTCTTTGTCGATCGCTATGTTGATTTGCGGTTCGCCCGTGTCGCCGCCGTATTCGCCGGAACGGGAAACCATTTTGAGTTTGGCAATGGCATCGACGCCGTTAGAAATTAGTTCCCGCAAGAAGACTTCGTGGTCAGTATATAGCGACTTCTTGATAATCGGGAAAATATTTTCGGTATGGATTGAGATTGTTCCCTGTTCTAAAACTGTCATAATTTTTCTCTCTGATGACTGCTAGTTGCTTAGAAATAGCTATTTAATGATTTTCGGCGATCGTGCTCTCTTCTGCAAAAGGGATTACCACAAAAAGATGATTCGGTTTTCCCCACATCTCGGACAATTCTCAATCAGCCTTTCACGGGCGGGTTCTCCTCTCCAACCCCTACTCCCCACAAAATAATTCACTTTTTGTGGAACAGGCCGAAAAGCCTGTTAAGCGAACATGGTGCAAGATGTCAGTTGCCCTCACATAGTAGCTCACAAAGGCAACTGCAGGAGAAAGGTGCTGCCGGAACCCAATTCGCTGCGGGCGCTGAGGCTGCCGCGGTGTGCCCGGGCTATGGTTTGGGCGATCGCCAATCCCAGTCCCGAACCGCCGGTATTGCGCGATCGATCGCTGTTAACTCGGTAGAATCGATCGAATATTCGCTCTAAATCTGCCGCCGCTATCCCAATACCGGTATCTTGAACCTGAACGATGGCCTCTTGGTGGCTGCAATCTAAAATAACTGTTACTTTCCCGCCCGCCGGAGTGTATTGAATGGCATTAACAATTAAATTAGCAACTAAGCGATAAAGTTGGTCGGAATTGCCGACAACATTTAATTGCTGCTGCACTCGCACTTCGGATGTTAACGTTACCTTAGAAGCGATCGCCATTGCTGCCAATTCCTCGACTAAATCGCTAACAAGGTCATTCAAACAACACAATTGAAGGCGATCGCGTATGGCTTGATTATCCATGCGAGCCAGCAGCAGCAAATCAGCAACTAACTGAGTCAATCGTCGGTTTTGGCGCTCTACCGTCCGCAAAATTTCCCGCGCCTCTTGTTCATCTAATTGAGGCGTCAACAGCGCCGATTCTACAGTCGCCTGCGAAGCCGCTAAAGGCGTCCGCAATTCGTGAGCTGCATCCGCTGTAAACTGTTGGATTTGTCGGTAAGAAGAGTAAATCGGTTTCATGGCCAATCCTGCCAACAACCAACTAGCAAAGCCTATCAAAATCAATGCTGTAGGCAATCCTAATTTCAAAACCCATTTCACTGTACTGAGATAGTCATTGAAGTCTTGCAGGCTCCGGCCAACTTGAAAATATCCCCAATCTTGCTGTGTTTGGGTGTGTAGCGCTACAGAAATTTGGTGGTAAACATTGCCTTTGGCGTCAGTTATTGTTTGCCAGTATTGGGAGTTCAATGCTGGTGGTAATTCTTCGGGATAAGCGCCTGCTGTAGCAATTAATTTCCCCGAATAATCAAATAAACGAATATAATAATAGCCTTGGTTGATAGCGCTTAAAATATGGCGGCTTGGCAACTGTTCTTTAATGCCTTTAACTCCAATTAGGCGGAGGTTGGGCAAAAGTTCGTTTACTATTGGCTCCAAGCGTCCGGGCTGCTGCAATTTGAGTTCTAGGCTGTCGTGCAGCGTCCCCGCTACCGATTCTAATTCGCGGTCTATGGCTACCCAGTGAGCGTGGGCGATCGCCTTGTATACGCCAAATCCCAACACGCTTAAAATCAAACCCATTACAGCCGCATAGGAAATGGCTAATTGCCAGCGAGTTCGGTTAAATAGTTTATTTTGATTCACTTTTCATATCTTGCTAGTAATTGGTAATTGGCAATTAGTTGAAGATGATATTTTTTTACCTGCCACAGAGGACGCAGAGAACGCAGAGGAGGATAAAAGAGAGAATAAGCTCTTAAATAATCAGGTTTATGACACCCGTGTCTAAGTCCTATTAACATAAACATTTCCAGGTAAAAATACATTTTTTATATTTGGCTGTCACGCCAAATCTTCATGTTTTAGGAGTTCTGTATATTCGCTTATTGCGAGTTCCGCAAGTTGTGTGTCTTCTTCGGAAAATTCGCCGTATAGTGCAGCTAAGTTAGTCTCAGCGATTGATGGAATAGTAGCTAATCGGGTACGGAATTTTAGGAAAAAAATAAATTTAAATACTTGTTTAAGTTGTTCTATAGCGAGCTTTTCTAACTCTTGTTCGATTAAATCTTTCATAGCAGTCATTTTTACGATCGAATTTTCTATATTATAGCCAGATACTGGAAACGAGATATAATCCGCGCGCCGTTGCCCCTACCGCTTTAATTTCTCATGCGGTACCCGACGCCGTGAACGGTTTCAATTAAATTCGTGCCGCCCACAGACTCAAGTTTGCGCCGCAGCAAGCGCACTTGAGCTGCTACCACATTGCTAAAGGTATCTGCACTCGCCTCCCATAGCTGATTCCGAATTTGGTCAGTAGTGATAATTTGGTAGGGATGTTTCATAAAGTATTGTAGCAGTTGAAACTCTTTGTTTGTTAGAGGAATTATCTGGCTGTTGCCACTTCGATCGAGATGGCCCACAGTTCGATTTCCGCAGTCCAAAACCAGATTTCCTACCTGTAGCTCTTGCGGTTGAATTTGGGGCGATCGCCTTTGCAAAGCCCGCAATCTTGCTAATAGTTCCTCCATCCCAAACGGTTTAACTAAATAATCGTCAGCCCCGGCATCTAGTCCCGCAACTTTATCTTCCATTCGGTCTTTTGCTGTCAGCATCAAAACGGGCAGTGCGCTATGTTTAGCACGCAATCTCCGCAGCAGTTCCAATCCTGACAATCCTGGTAGCAACCAGTCAAAAATAGCGAGGGTGTATTGCGTCCACTGGCTGTCTAAATATTCCCAAGCTTCATTGCCATCCAAAGCCCAATCAACTATATATTTTTCCTGCTTTAAAGTGCGATCGATCGCTTTCCCTAAATCTGGCTCATCTTCAACTAGCAAAACTCTCATAACTCTAATTTATAGCGGTAAATCCTTATACATTGTTAGCGATTGGCAGCATCTACCCCAACATCTAACCTCACATACTGAGATGAAATCAGCATGAAATTTTCTGACTTCGCCGAAAAAATAACTGTTGACAATAATTGACAACAAGCTGGTAATGTCTTATAATCTACCACGAGTAAATTTTTGCGAAAAATTATCAATAAGTATGACAGATTTATCCGATCGCCCCGCCATTAAAAAGGCTGGGCGCTGGAGTCGCCGCCAACTGCTACAGCTAGGAATAGCTGGGGCTGGGGTAGCGGGGAGCGCGATCGCACTTCAAAACCTGACTCGCAAACCGACATCAGTGGCGAGAATTCCGCCAATCCCGGCAGATGCACTCACCGTCAGCAATATCAACCCGATGCAAATTGCGCGGGATTTTGATTACGGCACGGTGACGCGCGAAAACGGGCGCACGGTTCGGGAATTTCGCCTGGAAGCTAATACTTCGATCGTCCAACTTAACAGCGCCGTCACTTTCAACACCTGGAACGTCAACAATCGCGTGCCGGGGCCGACATTGAGGGCAACTGAGGGCGATCGTATCCGCGTCATCTTTTCTAACAAAGGTGGACATTCTCACTCGCTGCACTTTCACGGCATTCACCCCACAGAAATGGATGGCGTTAAACCAGTAAGGAACGGTTCGGTATTTATTTATGAATTCGATGCCAATCCTTATGGAGTCCATCTATATCACTGCCATATTGCTCCCGTAACACGCCACATCGGTAAAGGACTATATGGAATGTTCATTATCGATCCGCCAAAACCCCGTCCTCCCGCAGATGAAATCATGTTAATCATGGGGGGATATGACGTAAACGAGGACGAAAAAAACGAACTATACGCTTTTAATGGGTTGCCAAATTATTATATGAATAACCCGATTCCTATTTACAAAAATCAGTTAATCCGGCTCTACGTTCTCAACCTGATTGAGTACGAAGCAGCAGTAACTTTCCACTTGCACGCCAACTTTTTTGACGTATATCGCACGGGAATGACTTTAACTCCCAGTGAAAGAACTGATGTCATCACCATGGGAGTAGCTGAAAGACATATATTAGAATTTACCTACGGCTACCCTGGAAAATATATGTTTCATCCCCATCAAGATGCGATCGCCGAAGCAGGCTGCATGGGGGTATTTGAAGTCATCACTTAAACCGAATCCTGCTACCAGGGTGCGCCGATTCACATAAAGTATGAAATTATTTGACAAGCTCGATCGCAAATAGGTAAAATGAATAGCTCGTAAATAATTGAGAAAGTTTCTTAATAACTTGCGAGTCCAAATGCACATAACGTAAAAATTAGCAACTGCCATGTTATCAACTTTTCATTTATTACCTACAGTCACTGCTACAGCCATCCTCGTTGCTCTGACCGGTTGCGTTTCCCCCACGGCTAGCAACACCGACAGCACACCCTCACCCGCTGCCACAGCCAGTCCGGCATCCACAAGCGGTCACAGCGGGAATCACGGCGGCAAGGGCGGCATCAACATCAATACTGCCATTCTTTCAGAGTTAGATAAACTTGAAGCCAAGTTAGGAGTGCCGGCACTTTCTAACAAAATTCAAGCCAGCCGCCCTTACGGAAAAGTCGAAGAATTGGTTTCCAAAAATGTCATTACTCAAGCCCAATTCGACCAAATTAAAGACCTGGTAACTATTGAAAATGTGGTGCTGACAGGCGAAGCCAAAGATGTAGATTACATGACTAAACTTGGCTTGATGAAAGGGCATCTTTTCGTAGCCCAAGAACTATTGGATCAAGGCAAACCCGACCAGGCAGAACCGCACATCGGGCATCCAGTCGAAGAAATTTATGCCGATGTGGAAGATCAGTTAAACGAGCGTAAAATTCCTGAATTTAAGGCTACTTTAATTAAATTGCAGGATTTAGTTAAAGCGGGTGCAAAAGATCCGGCTCAAGTCAAGGCGGAATTTGACACATCTATGCAAGCAGTTGATGGAGCAATTGCCGCCCTTCCCGAAACGCAGCGAAAAGATCCGAAATTCGTGCTGCAAGTGATTAACGGCTTGCTGGATACAGCTAATTCCGAATACGGAGCCGCAGTTGCTAACGGCAAAATTTCCGCAATTATTGAATACCAAGATTCGCGGGGTTTTGTCATGTACGCGGAAATGCTGTACAAAGATATCGCCGAACAAGTGGCTAAAACCAGCCCTGAAATTGACAAAGCAATTGTTGCCAACATGGCTGAACTGAAGACAAATTGGCCAACGGCGATCGCACCCCCCACCCCCGTCAAAACCACCGAACAAGTCAACCAGCTAGTTAAAACGATCGAAAGCGACAGCCAAAAAGTTCTCAAACCAGCATCCTAAAAACACCACTCTCATCAAGAGCGGTAATTGGTAAATAATCTGCCAATTACCTCGCTCATTAACCACTCTCATTCCCACCATAAAAAAATGAATTTTGGCGAAGCATTGCCCACATTTGTAATTACCCTCCGCGAAGGAGTCGAAGCCGCTTTAGTTGTCGGAATCGTTCTAGCTTGCCTCAAAAAATCAGGACAAAGTTATTTAAGTCCTTGGGTTTTCGGTGGTGTTGGCGTTGGACTTATCGCCAGCGCTTTGATAGGTGTACTTTTCGGCTGGACGATTCAAATTTTGTCCGCATCCAATCAGCCTTTTGCACCGATTATGGAGTCGCTGCTAGAGGGAATCTTTGGGCTGATAGCGATCGCAATGCTGAGCTGGATGCTGATTTGGATGACCAAGCAAGCGCGATTTATGAAAGCCGAAGTTGAAGGCGCTGTGAGTGCCGCCTTAACGCAAAACTCTCATGCTGGTTGGGGCGTATTTAGTTTAGTTTTTATTGCCGTTTTGCGCGAAGGGTTTGAAACTGTTTTGTTTGTCGTTGCCAAGTTTCAACAAGGCATTATTCCAGCCCTCGGCGCTTTGGCGGGCATTCTCTCAGCCACCGGACTGGGCGTCCTGCTATTTAAATGGGGAGTCAAAATTAATATCCGCCTGTTTTTCAAATATATGGGCATTTTATTGCTCTTTATTGTAGCGGGTTTAGTGGTATCTACTTTGGGAATTTTTGACAGCGCGATGAATATTTTATCGCAAACAAATCGCGAATCAGCAGCACTGTGTTTCTATTACGAAAGATTTACTAAAATTCACTCTTGCATTCTCGGGCCGATGGTCTGGAATACCTCGCAACTGCTTCCCGAAGAAAAGTTTCCCGGTTTGTTGTTGAGTGCGCTGTTTGGCTACACGGATAAGCTCTATGTCGTGCAGGCGATCGCCTATTTGATGTTTTTAGGTACTGTCGGTGGCATCTACTTCCAAAGTCTGGCAGGTCGCGTCTTTTTCCCATTGAAAAAAACACAGGTAATGAAATAGGAAATTAAGTGCGATCGAAATACGATCGGCTTTTTAGTCGGAACTTGCCCCAGCAAATATACTTACACAAACTCAAAAGCCTCTTATCACAAAGGTGTCAATTGTTGAGTAAAAAAGTGTGTACCAATGTAGATGATTGATATCTGTTTGTAATCGGCGATTATATTGAATTTACAACAATTGAGCGCGAGATCCTGCATCAGCTATTGCTAATAAATGGGTACAAATTGTCAGATCAACAGTTGAATCCTTTGTTGAGTAAGAGTTTTAGGACTGTTAGTACAGTTGTATGGGGGAAGTCCAGTCTCTTGGTAGCCGGAGGCAAAAGTTTAATCATCGTTAATCGGCCCGACATGATAGAAATCATCCGCCTGCACACGATCTATGCACTCCCTCAATTTTTCAGCCAGCACCTGTACGTGAGGTTCTTGTAGCATACTAAAGGTATTGCCAGGAACATCATGGATCTCCAATCCTCCAGGAGCCAGTTCGCTCCATCCCAAATCAGGCTCTAAGAAGTCCATGTTCTCCATAGGCCGGAAGAGGGTCACTCGCTCCGGGTAAACCTGTTTTGGTGCGAACTCCCACTCCATATTTCCCTCCTCTTTTTTCTTTCGATAAGTGAAGCTTTGGAAAGCTGGAGGCAAAGGACGCCCCATACGCTCGTAAAACTCGCAGTAAATACTCATTAGCCGATTCTTTGCTTCCTCTAGCCTCCTCTGGCTTAACAAGTAGGCGGGGCCAAATCGTAAAAAGTTATTCCAGTGCGCCAATACCCGCTCTTCGACTGGCATTATTTTGATGGCTCTATCATCTTTTAAAGTATCTAACAAGGCTAGCAGAGCTACCTTTTGACCTTGCGCGTGGAGCTGCTGCGCCACCTCATAGGCTATTCGGCCCCCGCAATATATACCTGCTAAAAGATAAGGACCTTCAGGTTGGATGATTCGCATTTCTTTGAGGTAGTGAGCCACCAGATCCTCAATTTTATTCAAAGAAACTTCATCCATAATCCCTACTGCTAGCCCATAAATGGGTTGTTCAGGATCTAGATGACTGGCCAAAGGGCGACAAAACTTTAGACCCTCGCCAAGTACATGGAAAAAGAACAAAGGCGGTTTAGAGCCTCCCGGTTGAATTGTCACCACCGTTTGCGAAGGTGCTGACCATCCTTTCTGGCGGAGAATGTTGGCCAGTTGCTCAATAGTTGGTGATTGGAAGAGGGTAGCCAGGGGGAGATTTTTCCCAAAGGCTTTCTCGATTTGTGCCAATAGGCGCACGGCTAGTAGAGAGTGTCCTCCCACGTCAAAGAAATTGTCCTTCACACTGATGGGCTTTTTGCGTAAAACGTTTTCCCAAATTTTTGTTAGTTGGATTTCTAAATCATCGCTGGGAGGCACAAAGGTACTAGCTGGCTCTTGCCTGAGCCCGTCGGGTGCGGGCAGGGCGCGCTGGTCTATTTTCCCGTTGGGTGTTAGGGGTATGGTGTCTAGGAAAACGAAGGCTGATGGCACCATATAGTCAGGGAGCCTTTGCTTGAGGAAGCATCGTAGGTCGTCGGTAGTGGGTTTCTGCTGTTGATTGGAAACAATGTAGGCAACTAAACGTTTGTCGCCTTCTATGTCAACCCTTGCTGTTACTACACACTGCTGCACAGTAGGATATTGGGATAGAGTTGACTCAACCTCCCCCAGTTCGATGCGGAAACCACGGATTTTGACTTGATTATCTATGCGACCGAGAAACTCAATGTTGCCGTCGGGTAGATAACGAGCTAGGTCCCCAGTTTTATAAAGGCGTGTCCCTGGTTCATTGCTAAAGGGGTTGGGGATAAATTTATCTTTGGTCAACTCGGGGCGGTTGAGGTAGCCTCGGGCGATGCCTTCACCACCAATGTGGAGTTCCCCCTGTACACCAATGGGAACAGGATTCAAATATTTATCCAGCAGATATATCTGCATATTGGCAATAGGGCGACCAATCGGAACCTGTGTTCTGAGTGCCGAAGACTGACAATGATATACACTGCTCCAGACCGTTCCTTCTGTTGGCCCGTATTCGTTGAACAAAGATGTCTTAGCCAGCAGCTTAGTATGGCGTTCAACCAACTCTCTGGAACACGGTTCGCCTGCCACAATAACACTACGAAGACAAGTGAGCTGTTGTGATTCCGCTTGATCCAAAATCAGGTTATAGAGAGATGGAAGACTCAATAAATGCGATACATGATGTTGAGCAATTAACTTTGTAAGCTGTAACAGCTCTTGTTGGAAATTTGCTGGTGGTATTACAAGTATGCCTCCCTGGCACAATGTCCAAAAGATGCCTGCGATCGAACTGTCAAAGGCAAACGACGAAAGTAAGAAGAAACTGGTGACGGGTTCGCTGTAATAAGAAATACGAGCACTGGTGGAGTGGACTAGGTTTTGATGGGTTACCAGCACTCCTTTGGGTTTCCCTGTAGAACCGGAGGTATAGATTGTATAAGCCAGGTTATCGCTCGTCAGGCAGATGAGGGGTTTTTCCTCGCTCTCTTGGGCGATTACTTCCCAGTCGGTGTCCAAGCACAAACGCTGTGCTTTGTACTCGGAAAAACCTGCGACTAGCTTCTGTTGGGTTAATAGCACCGACACCTGGGCATCTTCCAGCATGAAGGCTAGACGATCGTGGGGATACGATGGGTCTAACGGCAAATAAGCCCCACCAGCCTTGAGAATGCCTAGGAGTCCTACGATCATCTCTAGCGATCGCTCTACACAAATTCCGACCAGCATTTCTGGCTCCACACCCATTTTTTGCAGGTGGTGTGCTAGTTGATTGGCACGATAATTGAGCTGCTGGTAGGTTAATTGCTCGTTTTCAAAGACTACTGCAACCGCGTTAGGAGTTAGCTCTACTTGGGCTTCAAATAACTGATGGATACAGGCTTGATTGGGGTAATCTGTCTGGGTGTTATTCCACTCCACTAGCAGTTGATGCTGTTGGGCTGCACTCAACAGGGGTAAATCGCAGAGGCGCTGTTCGGGATTGTCGACGATGCCTTCCACCAAGGTCTGAAAATGGTTCGTCATCCGGGTGATAGTGAGGGTGTCGAACAAGTCTGTGTTGTATTCAAACCAGCCCCTGATACCCTCCGCACTCTCTTCTAGTTCAAGGGTTAAATCAAACTTTGCTGTGCCGTTATGGACTTCCAGAGGGGTTAGACTTAGACCCCGAAACTCCAAAGCCGATATCGGGGCATTTTGGAGAACAAACATCACCTGAAACAGGGGATTACGGCTCAAATCCCGTTCTAGTTGCAGTTCCTCTACCAGCTTCTCGAAAGGCAAGTCCTGGTGAGCATAGGCTCCCAAAGCCACCTCACGCACCCGACCTAGCAATTCCCGGAAACTTGGCTCGCCTGAAAGCTCAGTTCGTAGCACCAAAGTATTGACAAAAAATCCAATCAACCCTTCAACTTCAACGCGGTTGCGATTAGCGATGGGAGAACCCACAATAACGTCTTCCTGACCTGTATATCGGTAGAGTAGTATCTGGAAGACCGCCAGTAAGGTCATAAACAAAGTAACGCCTTCCTGCTGCGAGAGCGCTTTGAGGGCATCGGAACTTTTCTTAGGCAGTTCCAGAGATTGCCTTGCACCTCGATAAGTTTGAACTGGAGGTCGGGGGCGATCGGTGGGCAAGTCCAGCACGGGCAACTGACCACCTAGATGCCGCTTCCAGTAGTTAAGTTGAACCTCCAACACCTCACCGACGAGCCACTCGTTCTGCCAGGCCGCAAAGTCAGCATATTGGATAGGTAGTTCAGGCAATGGCGAGGACTTCTCAGTGGAAAAAGCTTCATAAAGCGCCGTCAATTCCCCCATAAACACACCAAGAGACCAGCCGTCGGAGACGATGTGGTGCATGGTCAACAGGAGCAAATGTTCCTCTTCTGCCAGGTGCAAGAGTTTGACGCGAAACAATTGTTGATTAACCAAGTCAAAGGGGCGCTGAGCTTCCTCAGTAGCTAACCGTTGAGCTTCCACCTCCCGTTCAGTCTCAGGAAGTTCCCGGAGGTCTACGATCGGCAACAGCAAGGTAACAGCCGGATGAATGACCTGAATTGGCTGCCCATTCACAGCACTAAAGGTAGTCCGTAGAGCTTCGTGACGCCTCACAATTTCACTTAAGCTCTGCTCTAGTGCCGTCACGTTGAGCGAACCTTTCAAGCCAAGAGCGTTAGGGAGGTTATATAGGGGTGTCCCAGACATCAATTGGTCGAGGAACCACAGCCGCTGCTGAGCAAACGACAAAGGCAGGTCTCCCTCGCGTGAGATGAGACTAATGGGCAGACCCTGTAGACTGCCTTTTTCTTCTGCTCGGCTGGCTGTCTCGACGCTCTTGGCCAAGCCAGCTAGGGTAGGCTCCTCAAAGAGAGTATGCAGGGGGAGTTCTACTCCGAAAGCTTCGCGCACGCGAGAAATGACTTGGGTTGCTAGTAAGGAATGTCCCCCCAACTCAAAGAAGTTGTCGTGAATGCCCACCCACTCAAGCCTGAGAACTTCGCTCCAGATGCCCGCGAGCACTTCCTCAAAAGGCGTAAGATGTGGCACAAAAGTTTCTTCTAGATTTGATCTTGTCCCGTCAGGCACTGGGAGAGCGCGGCGATCGACCTTACCGTTGGGCGTCAGCGGCACCGCTTCGAGCTGCACAAATGCAGAAGGTATCATGTGCTCGGGCAGTTTCTGCTTTAGGTCGCGGCGCAGTTCACTGATGGAGAGGACTTGCTCCTGGCTAGGAACCACATAGGCCACGAGGCGCTTGTCATTAAGGTCGTACTCCTGGTCTATAACTACGGCATCTTGGACAGCCCGGTTTTGCATCAGCACTGCCTCAATCTCGCCCAGCTCGATGCGAAAGCCACGAATTTTCACCTGATTATCGATACGACCGAGAAACTCGATGTTGCCGTCGGGTAGATAGCGAGCTAAGTCCCCAGTTTTGTACAGACGTTCTCCGGGTTGGTTACTAAAGGGGTTGGGGATAAACTTCTGGGTCGTCAACTCTGTCCGGTTGAGATAGCCCCGCGCTAAACCGTCGCCACCAATGTGCAGTTCACCTGTGACTCCGATGGGGACGGGTTGGAGAGACCGATCCAATATATAAAGCTGAGTATTGGCAATAGGACGACCAATTGGAACCAAACCTGATAGGGAGGTCTGAGCCGGAACCTCATAGATACAGCATCCAACAACCGTTTCTGTGGGACCGTATTCGTTAATTAGTCTAGTTTCAGGTGCGTGAGTCTGCCAGAATGAAATGCTCTTTTTCGAGAGAGCCTCGCCACCGATAATTAAGGCTCTTGTCTGACCCGCCGCCTGCTTACTGGGTAATAACTCACTGAGTAGTGCCAGATGGGCCGGGGTGATTTTGACGAGGCTAAAATTACTTTGAGAACACAAGACGGCACTAAGAGCTTCTATCTCCTGCTTCTCTGGGAGGAAGACTACCCTCTGTCCTACCAATAGGGGAGAGAATAAGCTGGTAATGGTCGCGTCGAAGCCGATCGAAGAATGAACCGGAGAACCAACCCCATCGGCTACTGCATACGCTTTTATGCACCAGCTAAGATAATTGACCAATCCTTGGTGGACAATCATCGTTCCCTTTGGTTTCCCGGTTGACCCAGAGGTGTAAATTATATAAGCCAAGTTGGCGGCATTAACCCCGCTGTTGAGATTCTTCTCACTCTCCTGAGAAATTAACCCCCAGCCTGTATCCAAGCAGATCGCATACGCACCTTGCTCAGGCAATCGAGTTAGCAACTTCTCTTGGGTCAATAGCACCGACACCTGTGAGTCTGACAGCATGAACCCTAGACGTTCTTTCGGATATGCCGGATCTAGAGGCACGTAGGCTCCACCCGCTTTGAGAATAGCGAGAAGCCCCACCATCATCTCCAGCGATCGCTCTACAAAAATCCCCACTAAAACCTCTGGTCCTACCCCCAGTTTTTGCAGGTAGTGCGCTAGCTGATTCGCTCGGCCATTTAGTTCCCGATAGGTCAACTGTTTGTCTTCATAAACTACCGCCATCGCATCAGGTGTCTGCTCCACCTGAGCCTCAAATAACTGATGGATACACTTATCCTTGGGGTAATCTGCCTGAGTATCATTCCACTCCACCAGAATTTTGTGACACTCTCGCTCAGATAACAGAGGCAGATCGGCAACGCGCCCTTTGGGGTCAGTTACGATACCTTGCAAGAAAGTAGCAAACTGATCCAACATCCTGGCAATGCTGTCACCATCCAATGCCTCGGTGTTATAGAGCCAACAGCATTCTTTCCCCTCTGACGGAATGACCAGCGTCAACTCATTACCAAACCCGGCTTGGTGCTCGTCTAGTTTTTCTACCCGTTCTACGACCACCGGAAAAATGGGTTCACGACTCCGATCGGGCAATGAACGAAGAGCTGGATACCTAGCTACGACATCACGCGCATAAGTCTTGTGAAGTTTGGTCAACTCCACCTGCTCCTCAATGACTTTAAAAACTTCCTCAAAACTTTGCTCGTAGTCTATATCTACGCGACAAGAAACAATTGAGGCAAAACCGCCTTCGATCCCTACTAACTCCCGTTGCAGCTCGACATCTCTAAATCCGATATCGAAACATCCAGTTCCTCCAATACGGCCCAGATAAATGGCAAAAGCAGCAAACAGGAAGTCGCCTTTATTCCATTCGGGCTGGCGCTCCTCCAGAAATGTTGTGACTTCATGCGGTATGGACATCTTTACACTTGTGTACTGCTTCTGTTCCAAGTGTGATGCCATCGGATCTGCATAGGGAACCGTAATTGGCTGTAACGTCGCTAATTTCTTTACCCAAAAATCCTCGTGCTGACCAATTAATCCATCAAACCTCTCAATACGCCTCGCCCTGTCTGGCTCGATGTCCTTAAACTTATACCCAACTTGCAGTCCAAATCTCTCGACCAAATCAGGAATCGATAGCGCTTGACCGTCGATGGTCAGCACTTGGCGCAGCACTACCTCGTAACTTGCTGTAGAAACCGTCAAGAAGTTGGGTTCAATCGCCGTGATTGTTCCTGGAGAAGACTTAGACAGGTCATCCTTAACTTCGAGTTTGGGGATAATGATCAAGTCGCTCCCTATACTCAACTTCGCCACACCAAGGGCATTGGGGTAGGAACCAAAGTCCAATGCCCTAATGTCGGCATCCATATCATAGGCACAACGATTGAACGAGAGTACACCTCCAGCAAAAAGTCTTTTTGAGTGTCCCAAATAGGTTAGCTCATCTAGGTTCTGCTTGTTCGCTAACGCTTGGCCACTTGAGATATCATCAACTAACTCTTCAAACGAACGAATCGCCGCTTCATCACATTTCCCATTGAGAGAAAAAGCCGTATCGTCATCAGCAATATCGATAGCAACCTGCTTCAGGATATCGCCGCCCTCAACCAAATTACTTATCACATACCACGTCACCCCATGAGTCTTCTCCCGGTGCATCAAAGCCCAAGAGGTAGCATTGAGTCCCGCATACTTCGGCAGTGGGGCATCATGGTAGTTGATCGCTAACTGACGCGGCAACTCCAAAATTTCTTTGGGTAATAGCGATCTGTTGACAATGTTGAATAGGTAATCAAAAGGCTGTTGTCTTAAAAATGCTATGAGATTCTCTGTTTGTGGGATGTGAGGTATGTGCTTTGCCTTCGCCCAGCTACTTATCGATACATCACGGGAGATGACACCGAAAATCTGATGACCCCGCTCTAAAAGAAGTTCAGCACATTGAATAAGTAAAGTTCCTTCTCCAATAAGAAAACAACTAAATTGATTCTGAATATACATATTTGTATTGCTTATAGTTTGAGCAAGTCAATCTAACAGTGTTTGCCACGGGGTCTTTCCACTGCTGGGACAATCACTTTATTCGCTTGATAATCATTGTTTCAGGCATGAAAGAGTTCGCCGCACGCTCTAGAAGCCTGGTTAGCTAATTTGAGATTTTTTTAAGTAGCTAGGTTGACATCATCACTTCTAATAGGTTGACATCATCACTTCTAATTCGCGATCTAACCCCAGTCCGTCAGCTTTGCCATTGCCCAAGGCTAGCCTAGCGATGCACCCGATCCCCGTGCTCCCCATCATAAGCGATCGTTCCCTAACCCTGTCAAGGTGCGATCAAAATCCAGCCCAGTCCGCGATGGTTCCTGACGGGCATTTGTCAGCGGAGTTTTAACCTGGACTTCCCCCATACAAATGTACTAACAGTCCTAAAAGGTTTACTCAACAAAGGATGCAAATGTTGAGCTGAAAATTTGTAACCCTTTATCAGCAATAGCTGACGCAGGCGATCGCACTCCGATGTTGTAGATTCAATATAATTGCCGATCGCAAACAAATATCAATCATCTACATTAGTACACATTTTTTACTCAAAAATTTAAATTTTTGAGATCAGATGATTTTGAGTTTGTGAAAGTATATTTGCCGGAAAAGTTTAGTTTAGTGGAAATGCAAGAGGCAGTTGTTTGTTGCTGATTTCCTAATGCGCCCATAAGTTAGAGCGCATTAGGAAATCAGCTATTTATTGATTGAAGGTAAAACGACCATCAACTTTTTCTCCGTTAATATCCGCAGTAACTTTCACGGGATAACTTCCTGCATCTTTGCCGGGAAACACCACAGCGTAATGTTTGCCCTCAGCATCATACTTGAGAGCTAGGGTTTGCTGCTTTCCATTCGGCAACTGCAATTGAGCCGTCACTTTGGCGTTAGGAACTGGTTCCTTTTTCTCCCCTTTTTGCACAAAAACATCTAAATGAGTTCCGGTAGCTTCTTTTTCAGGTACAAATTCTAAATAGTAAGCTCCAGACTTTACAACTTGTCCCCCTTTAGTTGCTGTTGCAGGAGCAGTGGCGGGAGTAGAAGAGGCAGGTTGAGAGGCTACAGGAGGGGAGGCTGGAGTGTTATTTGGATCGCTTGCTTGGTCGCCTTTACTGCAAGCTCCCAAAAACAGCAATCCGACACTACCTAGAATAACTAAGCTAGACTTGAGCGATTTCATTGGTTTGACTCCTTGTTGACGGACAATAATTAGAAAATATCACACATTAAGTACCTTACCGTCTTCAATAACTGGCTGAGGTTTTTGAGGTCGTAAAAATGTCCCAAATTGAGCATACAAAGCTGGCAAAACTAACAGAGTTAGTGCTGTAGAAGTAAATAACCCTCCTAAAACTACTACTGACAGCGGTTGGAGGATTTCCTTGCCCGCCCCGCCTTCAAATACTAAAGGTGCTAAACCCAAAGCCGAAGTTAAAGCGGTCATCAGGATGGCATTGAGCCTTTCCATCGAACCTTTAATTATTGCTTCCTTAAAAGGCAGTCCTTCAGCAAATTTAGTATTGTAGTTGTCTACTAAAAGCAAGCCGTTACGGGTAGCAACGCCGAATAATGTGACAAAGCCAACTAGGGAAGCTACAGAGATGATGCCGCCAGTCAAAGCTACCGCAATTACTCCTCCCACTAAGCCGATCGGCAAATTAATCATAATCATAGCAGTTGAAGGAAGGGACTTGACGGACAAGTACATCAATACTGTAATTACCAAAAAGGCGATCGCACTAAATATCATAATATTTTGCGAAGCTCTTTGCTCAGCTTCAAATTGACCGCCGTACTGGATAAAATAGCCAAAAGGCAACTGCACCTCTCGTTTGACTTTAGCTTGAATTTCATTCACAACCGATCGCAAATCCCTACCTTTAGCATTCGCTGCAGCCACAATCAAGCGAGAAACATTCTCGCGGTTAATGGTATTTGGGCCCGTACCGTATTTGACAGTAGCAACTTGGGCGAGGGGGATTTTGTTGCCACTTGGAGTATCAACCAGCAAATTCTGAATAGTTTCTAAGTTATTTCGGGCTTCAGGCTGCAACCAAACAACTAAATCGAAAGTTTGCTGCACCTCCAAAACTTGAGAAACAACTTTGCCGTTCAAAGCTGTTTCAATAATTTCTGAAAGCTCTCCGATTTTCAAACCGTATCTACCCGCAGCTTGACGGTTAAATTTAATTTGAATTTGTGGCACTGGCACCTGCGGTTCGAGTTGCAAATCCACAATTCCGTCAACTGTTTTCATTTGCTCTTCAACTTGGGCACCGATGCTGCGAAGTTGATCCAAGTCCGGGCCAAAGATTTTGACAGCAATCTGACTTCTGACACCAGATAAAACCTCATCCATCCGGTGAGAAATAAAACCGCCGATATTGGGTGCAACTCCCGGCAATCTAGCAAATTCCTGCCGCAGCGACTCCAAAGTTTGCGGCCTGTTTTTCATCCCAGCCTCGCTCAAACCGATATCAATGTGAGCTAAATTAACTCCCGCAGCATCAGCATCTCCCGGAGCTCTGCCCGATCGCACTTGCACGTATTCAAACCTGCTATCATCCTTAAGTGCATCTTCAATAGCAAAAGCCGCGCTATCTGTTGTCTCCAAAGAAACCCCCGGATAAAGCATAATAGTGTTCACCAAAGTTTGCTCCTGAAACTCCGGCAAAAACACCCGCCCAAAGGAAGGTAAAATAATTAACGCAGCCACCATGCTAGCAGCAGCTAAAGCTAAAATAATTCCCGAATAGCGCATTGACAATTTTATAAAAAAATGATAGGTGCGCTTGCAAAATCTTGGAAGCCAAGGTTCCTCGGAACTCATACGTCTGTTAGGCAACAAAATAGCACAAAGGGCCGGAGATATTAACAGCGATTCCAGACTAGAAATCACCACAACTACGAGATAAGTAATCCCCATCGGCGTAAAAATTCGACCTTCTACACCGGGCAAAGTAAAAATAGGAGAAAACACCACAATACCAATAACAGTCGCTCCAATTAACGAATCGCGCACCTCCTGACTGCCATCAAAAATCACATCCATCACCGGACGCGGATGAAGAGAAGACGTATTTTCTCTCAAGTTGCGGTAGGTATTTTCGGCATAGACGATCGCATCGTCGATAGCAGTGCCGATCGCCACCGACAAACCCCCCAAAGTCATCGTATTCAGCCCCAGCCCCAGCCAATACATCGCCAGCAAACCGAACAGCCAAGTCAGAAAGAAATCCAGCAAAACAACCGTCAGAGTGCGCCAATTCATCAAAAACGGGATGAGAATAATGGTGACGATAATACTGCCTTCAACTAAAGCCGATCGCACATTCTCCACCGAGGAGTTAATATATTCTTCCTGTCGAAAAGTCACAGTAACTTTAATATCTTTTGGCAGAGCTTGCTGCACCTCAGCCATTGCTGCCTCAACCGCTTTAGTTACCGTCGGAGTATCAGCAACTGGCTGTCTGTTTACCATCACAATTACAGCTTTTTTGCCGTTAAAACTGCCATCGCCCCGCTTGATTGCAGCACCAATCTTGACATCAGCTACATCAGAAATTCTGACAGGTGTTCCGTGGCGAGAGGCGATCGCCGATTGCTGCAAATCTTCCAGAGACTCAATCCGCCCCACCCCCCGGATTAAAGTTTCTCGATCCGGCGTAATTAAATACCCCCCCGGCGCGTTAACATTCGCAGCCGCCGCCGCTTCGCCAACTTGCTGCAACGACACATTAAAAGCTTTCAACTTGGCAGGTTCTACTAATACTTGATACTGCCTTTCTTCGCCGCCGTAAGCCACCACTTGAGCAACGCCTGTTACTGCCAAAAGCCGATTTGTGACTTGCCAATCAACCAGACGGCGCACTTCCATCAAAGGAGTAGTTTCTGATGTAAAAGCATAGGTAATAACAGTGCCCACAGGAGAAGTTGTCGGAGAAATTTGCGGTGTTTCTACCCCAGCCGGGAGTTTGCTTTCAGCTTGCTGCAACCGTTCTGTTATCAACTGGCGCGCTTGATAAATTTCAGTTCCCCAATCAAAGATTACCTTAACCGAAGAAAGGCCCACAGCAGAAGACGATCGCACTGCTGTCACCCCAGGAGTTCCGTTAATCGCACTTTCAATTGGCAGTGTTACTAAAGACTCGATTTCTTCCGGTGCCAGACCCGGTGCTTCCGTCTGAATTTCCACCTGCGGGGGTGCAAAAGGAGGGAAGACATCAAGGGACATTTGCGGGATGATATATAATGTCCAAAGACTAATAATAATGGTGGCGATAACGACTAGCCAGCGACGGTTAATTACCCATCTGAGAATTGTGCTGAACATTTAATAATTTGGGAATTGGGAATTGGGAATTGGGCATGGGGCATTGGGCATTGATAAAAACAGCTATCCGTGTATCCGTGACTTCCGTGTCGTGCTGTTACTTTAAACTCTTGACTTCTGCCTCTTGAGTTTTAACGTGATGGTTGTTATTGTGTAACAGCAATTCATTGTCCAACGCCGATGCAGAGGCGGAAAAACTATTGTTTCCGGCATTGTTTCCAGAATCCGCTGCTATTGCTGGCAATTTGCGCCGATTTCCCCACAACACGCCGGCTGTGAAAGTCAGGGATGCGATCGCAACTCCTCCTCCTATTCCCGCCCACCATAAAGACACGGGTAAATTATTAAAATTAACCTCTGTTACCTTGGGAGGTGCGTCTTTCTTTGCCTCGTCTTTTGAGAACTTGCTGTCCCCCCGCAAAGATTGTGCGTAAAGTTGAGGTGCTCGCTGCGTTACTATCAAATCTCCCTCGAATAAACCCCTCTTAACTTCAACTAAATCTCCGGCAGTTTGACCGAGTTCAATTTCAACAGCTTGATAAGCATTGCCATTTTGGACGTAAACGGTTTTTTTACCGCTAACATCCACTACCGCCGCACTCGGAATTGCTAAAATATTTGTGGCAGTTTTGTCTGTTAAAATCTCTAACTCCGCAAACAGTCCGGGCTTTAATTCCCCGTTAATATTATCTAGTTCTGCTTTGACCGGCACAACCCGCGTTTCTCCTTCCACGGATGACCCAATTAAGGCGATTTTTCCATTAAAAGTGCGATCGGGTAAATTAGCGACTTTTACCCTGACTTCCTGACCCTTTTTTACTTGATTCAGGTCTTTTTCGTAAATATTGGCTGTGGCAAAAACGCGGCTGTCATTTAAGAGACTCATCAACGGTTTTTCAGCGTTTACTGACTCTCCTGGGGTGATTTCGCGATCGGCTACCGTCCCCAAAATCGGAGCAACTACGGTAACGAGTCCTCGATCGTTGGCAACAGTTCCTAATTGTTGGAGTCGCGCTTGATAGGCTGCGTCAGCCAAGCGAATGCGCGACTGAGCGACTTCAACGGCAGTTTTGCCGCGTTTGAGTTGGTTCTCGGCTTCTAGGACTTCCCGGCGACTCTGAGCTCTGGTAAGTTGAGCTTTTGCTTCTGCTACTCTGCCTTGAGATTCCCGCAATTCCCGCATCGGCAGGTCTACTTCGGCTTGTTTAATTTCGGTTTGGGCTTTGATAACTTCAGGACGGCTTTTTGCCTTAGCAACAGCGGCTTGTGCTTCGGCGAAGTGGGCTTGCGATTCCAGCATTGTGCGCCGCGCGATCGCTCCTGATGCCGCTAATTCTTGGTCGCGATCGAACTGTTCTTTAGCAATAGTTAATTCTGTTTCTGCCCGCGCTATTTCGGCTTGCGCTATTTCAACTTGACGTTGATAGTTTTCTTTAGCGGCTTGCACAACCGAACGCTTGTTTACTAATTCTTGTTCTCGCTGGTACTGCTTAGTTACCGCTGTCAATTGGGTTTGGGCTTGGGCGATTTCTGCTGCAGATACTTGAAGTTGGCGATCGTAATTTTCTCGTGCTAGTTTGAGATCGCCTTCCGCTTGCTGAAAATCTGCCTCAGCTTCGGCACGTTTCGAGAGAGATTCAACCCGCAATTGTCCTAATTCTGAACTCGATAAAACCGCAACCTGTTGACCTTTTGATACTTTGTCGCCAGGCTTAACCAGCAACTCTACTACTTTCCCAGCAACAGGAGCAGTAACTTCTACTTTTTGGTTTGGTAAAGTTTCAATTTGTCCAGTAGTTTTAATGCCGATATCTAGTCGCTGAGAGGCAGCAGGGGAGACTTTAATTCCTAATCGTTTTGCTGTTTCGGCATCGACAGAAATAGCAGCAGGAGTTTGAGGTGTTTCGCTGCTTTGGTGAAATTCATTTCCGTGGCCAGCGTGGGCAAAAACTGCGGCGGGAGAAGTTAGCAAAATTAGGCTGAGCAAACTTCCCGAAAAGCTGCTAATAATTGCCGGAGATGGAGCATATTTGTAAAATATCATCGTTGGCATTGTCCTTGAAATCAGGTTGAGTGCCACAGGTTTAGCAGTTGGTATTTTGCCAAGGTAAGTAAGTAACACCCATTAAGTAAAGTTACTTATTAGCATTTTCCAAGAAGCGACCGCTAAGCAATGACCAAGAGCTAGAAATGCTCTACTCAACCTAGTATTTCACGGTCACATGAAATTAGGATGAAATTTTGAATCAGCAGCCCAGATGCCCACCAGATTCTAAAATACGAAGATAAGTTTCGCCTAATGACAAGCGATTTTGCTGTAGATTTTTTTCTGTTTTTTTTATCTCTGCTGGCGCTGCAATTTCTTTTGTCAATTCGCTCAGTAGCTCATCTACGGCTGCATTCGATTTATAAGTGCTGTTTAATTCCAAGGTATTCAATATCATAAACTACCTTCTCTATGTATATAGCTTTTTGCTGACCTATCTACTACTTTAGAGGTAGGGCTGAGCAATTGTCTACAGTATTCTTACGTAACTTTCTACTACTTTAGAGGTAGGGCGGTTCAATTATCTACAGTAGGTGTAGGTACTCTCAGGGAAGTGAGGTGGAGTCAGACAAATGCTGACAGCCACAGTCGAGCTACATTACTTTGTCTACCAAGGTTGTCGCGACTTTTTCATTTGCTCGATTTCTTGCTTTGGTGAAGTAAGTATTTTCGGAACTCTTGAGCTACTGTGATTAATGTCACTCATTTTCGCGATTGGGGTCACTTTTTATTGAGGTGAGCTAAATTACTGTTTGTACCAAGTTTGGCGCCACTGTTTCATTTGCTCAATTTCTTGCTTTTGCGAAGTCAGAATTTCTTGAGACAATTTCTTCATTTCCGGGCGTTTTGACTTCTTCAAAGCATCTTCAGCCATCACTAAAGCTCCTTCGTGGTGAGGAATCATCGCATTAATAAATCGCAAGTCAAATTGGTCGTCAGCGGCCCCTAAATCCATGCTCATCATCATGCTTTGCATTTGTTCGGGAGTCATTGCCATCATGTGACCCATTGGAGCGTGATAAGCCATCGGGGTACTGCTGGCTTTGGGATACCAAGCTTTTCGCCACTCTTTCATTTGATTGATTTCGCGGTTTTGAGCAGCAATTATATCAGTGGCAAGTTTTTTCATTTCCGGGCGTTTTGATTTGTTAAGCACCTCTTTTGCCATGTTTACAGCACCTTGATGGTGTACTGTCATGCCATCAATAAACCGCAAATCGTAATCGGCATCGGCAGGGCCTAAATCCATTGACATATCGTGATTCATGCCATGATTCATGCCATGATTCATGCCACCGCCTTGGGCCACGTTTTGCTTGTTGTTTGCTTCGGTTGCAGCCGTAACATTTGGGGCTTGAGTTTCGCTGGAAGGGGCTTTTGAACAAGCTGCAAGCACTCCGCTGGTTAAAGCGGCTGCGGCGGTCAATATCAGGACTGCAAAGCCTGTTTTTAATGAAATTGGTTTCATAGATTTTATATCCTTAAAACTGCCATTTATTTTCAGTTTTTCATATATAAATGAAATTAGGATGAAATTTTTGCTGCGAACTTGTAAAGAATTATTGCTGTGCCGTCGATCGCCCTCAAATTTAAGATTTACAGAACTCACTTGAATCTAATTATGTAGGGTGCACAGCGCGTGCCTTACCCCTATGGGTAGCGTGTCAAACCAGTTTTTTTATAATTCCTGATTTATTTTGCAATTACCCTTGACTCTCCAGTTAACTGGAGACTTTACAATGGAGTTAATTCATTGATTGAGCAGAGTAGTTTCTGCTGAGGTTCAAATTATGACTTTACAGCTAAAAGTTCCTAAAATGGCTTGTTCTGCTTGTGCGACTACGATCGCAAAAGCAGTCCAAGCCATTGACTCAGCCTCAACTGTTGAGGCGGATCTCAAGACAAAATTGGTCACGATTCAAACCGCTAAGTCGGAAAGTGATGTTAGGAAAGCGATCGCATCGGCGGGCTATCCAACTATTTAAAGACAAAGGGTAAATGTCTCATTGAGGATGGCATATATGGACAATCTCACACTTAAATTGCGGGGCATGAGTTGTGCTTCTTGTGCTTCCTCTATCGAACAAGCAATTCAATCTGTTCCCGGCGTAATTGAGTGTCATGTCAATTTTGGGATGGAACAAGCAACCATCCAATACGACTCCCAGCAAACCGACTTACAAACAATTCAATCGGCGGTTGATGATGCGGGATACCAAGCTTTGCCACTTCCAGAAATGGCGGCGACAGAGGATGATTCCGAACAAGCCGATCGCAAATCTGAATCTCAAACCTTGCAGCGGAAACTCTGGACAGCAGGCATCATAAGCATCCTGCTAGTTGTGGGCGCTATTCCAGCGATGACCGGCTTGCACCTGCCATTTATTCCCGCATGGCTGCACAATTTTTGGCTGCAATTAGTCCTGACATCCCCCGTACAATTTTGGTGCGGCAAATCGTTTTATGTGGGAGCTTGGAAATCCCTAAAACGGCGTGTAGCGACAATGGATACTCTGATTGCCTTGGGTACAAGTGCTGCTTACTTTTATTCTGTATTTGTGACATTTTTCCCAGGTTTCTTGACAGCCCAAGGTTTGACTCCTAGCGTTTACTACGAAGTAGCAGCTAGCGTTATTGACTTAATTTTGTTGGGGAAAACCCTAGAAAATCGGGCGAAGGGAGAGACTTCCGAAGCCATTCGGAAACTCATGGGTTTGCAAGCAAAAACTGCTCGGATAGTTCGCAACGGGGAAGAGTTGGAAGTGCCGATCGCCCAAGTGGAAATTGGCGATGTTGTGCAGGTGCGGCCGGGAGAGCAAATCCCCGTAGATGGAGAGGTAATTGAAGGCTCTTCCACTGTAGACGAAGCAATGGTTACGGGAGAAAGTTTGCCTGTCAAAAAGCAGCTTGGCGACGAAGTTATCGGAGCGACAATTAACAAAACTGGCAGCTTCAAGTTTCGGGCGACAAGAGTTGGCAAAGATACCTTTTTAGCTCAAATTGTCAAGATGGTGCAGGATGCACAGGGTTCAAAAGCACCAATTCAAAAGTTAGCCGACCAAGTGACGGGTTGGTTTGTTCCTGTAGTAATTTCCGTCGCTTTAGCTACTTTTATTGTCTGGTTTAACACGACGGGAAACTTCACTCTAGCGACCGTGACAATGGTGGGAGTATTGATTATTGCTTGTCCCTGCGCTTTGGGTTTAGCGACTCCGACTGCTGTGATGGTTGGCACTGGTAAAGGTGCAGAAAACGGAATTTTAATTAAAGGAGCCGATAGTTTAGAATTGGCTCACAAAATCCAAATTATCGTGTTAGATAAAACTGGAACTCTTACCGAAGGTAAGCCGACTGTAACTGATTTTGTGACAATTAAAGGAACGGCGAACAGCAATGAGTTAAAATTGCTGCAATTGGCGGCGTCGGTCGAGCACAATTCGGAGCATCCTTTGGGGGAAGCTGTTGTTAGATACGCTCAATCTCAAGAGGTAAATTTGAGGGATGTTAAGGATTTTGAGGCGATCGCAGGGAGTGGCGTGCGCGGGGTTGTAGGCGGGAAGTCGATCGCCCTGGGAACGCTGAGGTGGATGCAGGAACTAGGCTGCGATACTGAATATCTGGAACTGCGCGGGAGAGCTTTGGAAGCTGCGAGCAAAACGGTTGTTTGGATGGCTGTAGAAGGCCAAATAGAGGCAATTCTCGGCATTGCTGATGCTCTCAAACCATCGTCAGCGCAGGCGGTGAAAGCACTTCAAAAACTCGGTTTGGAGGTGGCGATGCTGACGGGGGACAACCGCGCGACTGCGGAGTCGATCGCCCAATCCGTGGGCATTACTCGCGTTTTTGCCGAAGTTAGACCCGACCAAAAAGCAGCTCAAATCCAAGCCCTGCAACGGGGAGGAAAAATTGTCGCGATGGTGGGAGATGGGATTAACGACGCGCCGGCTTTGGCCGCTTCAGACGTGGGAATTGCGATCGGCACCGGCACCGATGTGGCGATCGCAGCCAGTGACATTACCTTAATTTCAGGAGATTTGCAAGGCATAGTTACAGCAATTAAACTTTCCCGCGCCACCATGCGGAACATCCGGGAAAATTTGTTTTTTGCGTTTATTTACAACATCGCTGGAATACCGATCGCGGCGGGCATTTTGTTCCCCATTTTTGGCTGGCTGCTCAATCCAATTATCGCCGGTGCAGCAATGGCTTTCAGTTCAGTCTCTGTAATTACTAATGCTTTGCGTTTGCGGAATTTTAAACCAAAATCTATTGCTTAAATTTGGAGGAATTATAAAAATGTTACAGCCTACTCAAATTTGGCGAAGTCTCGCGAGTTTAGGAATTGTGATGGGAATGACATCGGGAGTTCAAGCTTCCGAAATGTCCGTCCAGCATTCTACTTCTACGACTCAATTCTGCAGCATTGAACAGCCACTAGGTTTAAAAGTTGGCGTCACAATAGGTGGTTTAACATTAATTGGTTTGGAATTGTGGTGGTTTTTATTCAGTAAAGCTAAAGGGCAGCAAGCTGAATCTATTCAGGGGATACAAGAGTTGAATATTACTGTAGACGGGGGTTATGAGCCTGCCACTGTAGTTGTGAAAGCGGGTAAATTAGTCAGGCTCAATTTCTTGAGGCGTGACCCCAATAGTTGTCTTGAAAAAGTGTTGTTACCAGATTTTCACATTGTGCGAGAATTACCTCTAAATCAGGTAACGGCTGTTGAATTCACCCCTGACCAACCTGGACGATACCTATTTACGTGCGGCATGAATATGTTTCGGGGTGTAGTGGAAGTACAAAGCTAAATCAAATAGAAAGTTATCAACCTGCGGCAACTGCGACGGTTGAGGCGCGAGTTTTTTCAGCAAGAAATCGCTAAAATAGATGAAAGCTTAAGAAATTTGGAGTGAGCTAAATGCAACTACTACACACGATGCTCCGAGTCGGCAACCTGGAAGAGTCCCTCAAATTTTACACTGAGGTTCTGGGCATGAAATTGCTGCGGCAAAAGGACTATCCAGACGGTAAATTTACTCTGGCTTTTGTGGGCTACGGCGATGAATCCGACACTACAGTTTTGGAATTAACATACAACTGGGGCGTCACAGAGTACAATTTGGGGGATGCTTACGGTCATATTGCGATCGGCGTTGACGACATTTACGGTACTTGCGAAGAAATTAAAGCTCGTGGCGGTAAAGTTAGTCGCGAACCCGGCCCGATGAAGCACGGTTCAACAGTCATCGCTTTTGTGCAAGACCCAGATGGATATAAGGTTGAATTAATTCAACTGGCAAATCAAGGTAGCAACACCCAGAAAGTAAGTGCGGCAACCGCATCTTAGAGATCGATCGTCCTCCTAGTCCTGGTAGGGTGCGTCAGAAACAAACTTTTTGAGTTAGGTTGAAACTCTTTCTCTGACGCACCCTACTGAGGGGATTTAGGAAGTTTTCAACATTTTTAATGCGATCGCACCGACGGTACAAACTGCTGCAAGTAACTCTTTTGCCACAAAATAGCAAAACTGCTGCCTATTTGACTTAAACTATCAAATTTAGGAATTAATTTAGATTCTCGGCGCTGGTCTAAAGCAGCGAGCGCCGAAAAGAATACAGCTAATACTAACAAAAATACCACCATCACACTAAAAAAAATAGTCCAATAAACTAGAAATTCGCTTTGGTAGCTCACGGTGGATATCGAGTTAATTACTACATCAGATAAATATAAAAGCAGCCCTACTGAAAACCACACCCCGAATAATACCCACGTCCACTTAAACATATCTGTTGCAGTCTTGTTATTTTTGGACACAGAAAGTTCTAACTCTCTAATTTTGCTGTTAATATTTGAGGTAATTTCATACAGAGTATACTGCAAAGCGTCTCTGATATAATTAAGTTCATTGTCTAGGTTGATGCACTGCTCCGAGGTGTTTTTGTCTAAGCTCAGGTTTGTGAGTTGTTTGCGATGGGCAGCCAGTTTATTGTCGAGGGTGTAATCCCATTTTTCTAGCCGCTCTATAGTCAAATACAAAAGTTCCCTATTAGCATCTAACAAACTCTGGCAATATATTATTGATTTAACTAACTTGCTGAGATTGTTGATATGCTCGTCTAGAGTATTTTGGTATTTATTTTGTTTAGATGACAAGAAACTTGCGAGTTCGACATCCCGATCGCCGCACAGCGACAAAGCCTGACTATACATCTCGTCAATTTCCTTTTTACCTCGATATAGTGACGCTTTGTACTCCTCAATTTCGGAAATAGTCAGACATTCTAAGGGCTGATATTTTACATTAAATTTATATACGATCGCTGTCATAATCTGCGCCGCTTTTCGGTCTAGCTTGTCTTTGTACGGTTCTAAAATAATAGCAGCTAGATTTTTTACTCTCGCTTCCGGGTGGTGCAGGAACTCAAAAATTTTGGCAAGTATTTTGGAGAATTCCCAGTCATTAAAATTATTTTCGGCAACTTCCCAAAAGTTTGTTACCGCTGCATCGTTTTCGGCACTCAATTTGTACGGACTCGTAACTGCGATCGCAGCAAATACTCGCTCGATCCAAAACAGATATTCTTCGCAATCCATTGACAGGCTCGGCAGCAGCCAGCTCGGCCCGTACACCCAAAAATCGAGACAATTCTCATATTCCTTACTGCTGTCATTTCTGCTGCTGTCGCCCAAAGCAAATTTGTTGCTTGTTAACACTTTAATTTGCTCTTCTACCACCCGCCGCTCAATTTCCTCTGCATTGATGGTGATATTGACAGCACCTTCCTTGCCTTGCCCTGCTTCATCCAAGCAAATTGACTTAATACTAACAGCCGCAGACCAGCGAATTAAAGGAGTCGATCCCCCTCGCGCTTCCACTTCTAACGCCGCCAGCAGATTTTTGCTAAAATCAGTGGCTCTAGCCGCTATCTCACTTGATATCAGCCCCTCTCGCATCTTCCCAAATGCCTGAATTGCCAAAGCGCGAAACAGCAAATTCGGATGTGGTTTTCTGAGCGATTCCGGTATATTAGCCCTTAATATTCCGCTGTTCTGTACGCCCAAAACTTCAGCAAAAGGATCGATCCCGCAATGTTGCAAAGTTCGTTCAACTGTGTTTACTCTTTGCCAAGGTTGAGTATATTTAGTGAGAGCGATGATTAGTGCTGTACCACTGCATTCCATTGGCTCAGGGATGCTAGGGCGATCGAGTTTCCACATATTGCTCGTCATAATTTGTCCCCAGGACAATTACTAGATATGGACGCCGTTGTTTGATGCTAAATTCAGCATTGCATTTACTGCTGCTTTTTGTCAATATTAGTCCTGGAGGCATAGGGAGTTATAAACCCGGTTTCACCAGTAAATTTCTCCTGACTAAACCCCAGATTTTTCTTATAAACCTGGTTGAGCAAGGCAAAGGCGCGCCCCTAACTAAATATATAATTTAGCAGTAATCGGTGAAATGTCAAAATTTTAGGTTTGGTCACGAAACCCAACCTACTATAGTCATTTCTTTGTCGGAACTTTTAATATTTTGTCGCTCACCATTTGGTCAACAATTAAGTCGCTGATAATTTGAGCTCCGTGGGAGGTAAAGTGCAACCCGTCATTATTTTTTACATAGCCTCGCTTACCCGATTTATTGGCAACTACAGGAACAAGTTTTCCGGCTTGTCCAAATGTCTCCCAAGTAGAAATAAATTCTATTTTGGATGAAGATTTGCTGGCATTTTTATAAATATCGTTCATGATGGGAAAAGCTTTGATATAAAAAGGCTTTTTAGGTATGGATTGACCTATCCAATACACTTTTCTGACGGATGACGCATCTAGTAACTTGGCATATCTTTCTACTCTTTTTTGATAAGCTTTTTGCCATTCTTTTGTCATAACAACCCGGGCTTTTCCTTGATAATCAATAATATTTTGAGGATCGTTTGCTCCGAACAAAACTATCACTACATCGGGCTGGTAATTATTAAGAACTTGGCGAGTTCTGGCATACCAGTCATAATAATCTATCCGATTTAACCCCGTCGAGACTTTGTAGTCAATTTTCGTATCGGCGATATTGTATTTTTTCTTAAGAGTGTACTGGAGTTGAATTCCTAAGTCGAACATTACGGAATCTCCAATAAATAAAAATCTGCGATAAGGTCTGGTTAGTTTGGGTTTAGCTGGGGTTGGTTTTTTAGCATTAGCAGGCTTTGGGGGTTCAACGGTCGCTTTTGTTTCGGTTTTGACTGGAGGGATTTCTGGTTCTTTGGGGAGGCTATCGAAGTTAATATCTTTAATTTTGCTCCAAAAATCTTGTTCTGATTTTCGGAAACCGTCTATTTCGATCAGGCGCGCCGCTTGTTTAATTTCTGGACTGGCGAAAGGAGTTGAAGCAAAGCTTTTGAGAAATAATGATAAGTTTGAAAATATTAAAGTGAGAATTACAGAAGTAACAATCAGCAAAATTTCCCGGTCTTTCATATTTATTAGAAATTAAAGTAAATAAAAGGCGGAACGGTACTCGGCCCCAACATCAAGATAGTATATACGAGCAGCGAAACTAAGACAACCCGAAAGAAAATGTTTTTTAATGACAATACGGTTTGCAATAGTTTCGCGATGCGATCGCCCCACAAGTTAATCGCGCCGATAACTGCAATTACTAAATACAATTGCCAAAAGTTAAATTGAAAAGTTGCGACTGCAGGATGGACAATTCCTTCAAAAAAACTCACCGCAGTTTCCCAGTTGGGAGTGCCGAAAAATACCCAGCTACAAGTAACAAAACTAAATGTTAACAACCAACTGCAAAATTTTGCAAATCTGGGAAACGCATAGTCTAATTTAAAGTGGATAGCTTGGGGGATATCTTTACATAAATGGTTGACAATTAATCCTAAACCGTGAATTGCTCCCCAGAAAATAAAGTTTAAACCTGCGCCGTGCCAAAATCCACCGATCGCCATTGTCATCAGTAAATTTACGTACTTCCTCAACTTGCCGTATTTATTGCCACCAAAGGGAAAGTAAACGTAATCCCTTAACCACTCGGAAAGACTGATGTGCCACCTTTTCCAAAATTCTTGCAAGCTGAGCGATCGGTATGGCATATTAAAGTTGGCAATGGGTTTGAAACCCAGCAAACAGGAGATGCCGTTCGCTAAATCCGAATAGCCGCTGAAATCTACGTAAATCAAACAGGAATAGGAAATTGCCGCGAGGATTAAATCGATGCTGCTGTACTGCTGCGGGACTTTGAATGGCAAGTCAGTGAAGTTAAACAAAAAGCTCGATAAAGTATATTTTTTGAAGAGTCCCGACAAAATCAAAACTATAACTTCTTCAATTTTATAGTCGTATTTTTCCGGTGAATTTAGCTGCCAGTAAAATTCGCGAGCTCGCGAGATTGGCCCGGAGGCAATTTGGGGAAAGTAGGTAATATAGGCGGCATAGTCTACAAATTTCGGACAAGGGATTTTTTGCTGGTAGCAGTCGATTAAATGAGAAATCATTCTAAAAGTGTAGAAAGACACGCCGACGGGGGCGATTATTTGTAAAACGGGAAAGTTGGCTGGAATTTGTAGCTGGTTCAGTACCTCAAATAAAGAAGTTACAAAGAAGTTGCAATATTTAAAGATGCCGAGATAGCCAATGTTTAAAATGAGACCGGAGATTAAAGCAAGTTTTTTATACTTACTGTTGCAGAGAACCCGTAGAATGATATAATTGTAGACTGTAGAGAAAATCAGGAGCAAGAGAAAGTCAAAGCTCCAAAACGAATAAAATAATAAACTAGAAACTAACAAGACAATTTTATACAAATCGACTTGGGGTTTCACAGAGACGATCAGGCTAAAAATAATTAGGAAAAATACGAGAAATTGGTAAGTCGGAAATAGCATAAATCTCAGCCGATTAAAAATCTTGTTTCTGGCAATATTTTTATAAGTACGGCCAGCGAACCTCTCCCCAAGGGTATCGCCCTCCGCCGATCTGACCGCACAAAATTTGGGGTGGATTGCGGACTGGAAGCTTTTGCAACAGGTCAATTATTTCACAACTTCCGCCCTAGTTAACCGCACTCATAAATTCATAATCCTGTTTAAAGATTATGATGGTTGTGAGACGATGTATTAACGGATAACAACAGGAATCCCCTTGATTGCGAGGAACCAACGTGCAGCCAACAGACCCTAGCAAATTTACAGATCAAGCCTGGGAAGCCATTGTCAAATCCCAGGATGTAGCCCGCCGCTTTGCCAATCAGCAGCTAGAGGTTGAACATTTAGCCATTGCCCTTCTCGAACAGCAAGGCCAGGCCAACAGCATTCTCAGCAAAGCTGGAGTCGATGCCCCCCGGTTGGCCCAGCAGTTAGATGCTTTTGCCAAACGACAGCCCAGAGTTGCCAACGCTGACCAACTATACCTCGGTCGCGGCTTAGAAGTGATGTTAGATGTTGCCGAGGCCACCAGGGCGACTTGGCAAGATAATTTTATCGCCGTTGAACATTTATTAATTGGCTTAGTAGAAGACGAACGAGTCGGTCGCAGGTTGCTGACAAAAGGCGACGGCCCGCCGGGCCGCCCAGGTTACGATCGCAAACCCCCAGCCGGTACGATCGATCGACCAAAACTCGAAGAAGCAATCAAATCTTTCCGCGCCACTGCTAAAGCCCAAGAAAAAAATTCCGAAACCGGGAAAGGCAGCCGCAGCAACGCTAAAGCCCAAGATCAAGATGGGGAAGCTAACTCCGACGCCCTCAGCAAGTACGGCCGCGATTTGACAGAAGCCGCCAAAGCAGGCAAACTCGACCCAGTAATCGGCCGCGACGAGGAAATCCGCCGCGTGGTACAAGTTCTTTCCCGCCGCCAAAAAAACAATCCGGTGTTAATTGGCGATCCCGGAGTCGGAAAAACTGCGATCGCCGAAGGTTTAGCCCAGCGAATTGTCAACGGCGACGTACCGGAATCTTTGAAAAATCGCCAGCTATTTAGCCTTGACATGGGCAGTTTAATTGCTGGGGCAAAATTCCGGGGCGAATTTGAAGAACGATTGCGATCGGTATTGCGGGAAGTCATCGATTCCGACGGGCAAATAGTCCTATTTATTGACGAATTGCACACCGTTGTCGGGACTGGTGGCGGTGGCAGTTCCGGTTCGGGAATGGATGCGGGAAATTTGTTAAAACCGATGTTGGCGAGAGGCGAATTGCGCTGCATCGGCGCAACAACTCTCGACGAATTCCGCAAGAATATTGAAAAAGATCCAGCCCTGGAACGTCGCTTTCAACAAGTATTTGTTGGCGAACCAAGTGTTGAAGATACTGTTTCGATTTTGCGCGGATTGAAAGACCGTTACGAACGCCACCACGGGGTAAAAATTACTGATTCGGCCCTGGTAGCTGCTGCAACTCTGTCTTTTCGCTATATTTCCGATCGCTTTTTGCCGGACAAGGCGATCGACCTGGTAGATGAAGCGGCCGCCCATTTGAAAATGGAGATTACCTCTAAACCTGTGGAATTGGAAGGCATTGACCGCCGGGTGATGCAGTTGGAAATGGAAAAATTGTCGATCGAAGGCGAAGGAAAAGGTGCTCTCGCCCCCGGGCTCGGCTTCCGCGTCGAACGCATCACATCTGAGATTGACATTTTAAAAGTCAAGCAGGAAAAATTGTCCTCTCAGTGGTTGGGCGAAAAGCAGTTGTTGGATGCAATCAATAAATTGAAAGCAGAAGAAGACCAATTGCGAGTGCAAATCGAACAAGCAGAAAGGGCTTACGATTTGAATAAAGCCGCACAGTTAAAGTACGGCAAGTTGGAAACTGCGGTGCGCGATCGCGAAGCGAAAGAAGCGGAACTTTTGAAACAGCAAGCTCAAGGTTCTTCCCTGCTGCGGGAAAAAGTTACTGAGGGCGATATTGCGGAAATTGTCGCCAAATGGACGGGCATTCCGGTTAATCGGTTGTTAGAATCCGAACGCCAAAAATTGCTGCAATTGGAAAAACACTTGCACCAAAAAGTCATCGGTCAAGAGGAAGCTGTAACAGCCGTGGCGGCGGCAATTCGGCGCGCTAGGGCGGGGATGAAAGATCCGGGGAGGCCGATCGGCTCTTTCTTGTTTATGGGCCCCACAGGCGTCGGAAAAACAGAGTTAGCGCGGGCGTTGGCGGAGTTTTTGTTTGACAGCGATGATGCGATCGTCCGCATCGATATGTCGGAATACATGGAGAAGCACAGCGTTTCCCGGTTGGTAGGAGCTCCTCCCGGATATGTCGGTTACGATGAAGGGGGACAACTTTCCGAAGCAGTGCGGAGACATCCTTATTCGGTGGTGCTGTTTGACGAAGTGGAAAAAGCGCACCCGGACGTATTTAACATTTTGCTGCAAGTGTTGGATGACGGCAGAATTACCGATTCTCAAGGTCGAGTGGTTGACTTTAGAAATACCGTAATTGTGATGACTAGCAATATCGGCAGCGACCACATTTTAGACGTGTTTACTAAGAAGGAAAAAACCGTCAAAAAACCTGCTAATCGGAAGCAGGAAACGAAAGATTTGTCAAGTCAAAAGACAGATTATAAAGTGGCTGCCGACGGTACTGTTGAGGTGTCGGCCCAGCGAGTTGATGTTGATACTGTAACTAAGAGTGAAAACAAGACTGAAAACAAGAGTGAAAATGAAAATTTATTGACTCAAGACCGGGAGACAGACCAAGAGTACGAACAGATGTTAAAACGGGTGATGACAGCGCTGCGATCGCACTTCAGACCCGAATTTCTCAATCGGGTGGACGAGATAATTTTGTTCCACACTTTGAGCAAGGTCGAACTGCGGCAAATAGTCAGTATCCAAGTGAAGCGGATCGAGCGGTTGTTGGCCGAACAAAAAATTACTTTGGAACTGTCCGATGCGGCGAAAAACCATATCACAGATGTCGGTTACGATCCGGTTTACGGCGCTCGTCCCTTGAAACGCGCCATCCAGCGGGAGCTGGAAAACCCGCTGGCTAACAAGATTCTGGAAAATGCGTTTGTGGAGGGTGATACAATTGCGATCGACTGCGAAAATAATAGTTTACTATTTCGCAAAAAAGATTCTCGCCCAGCGCTGACAGGTAACAGTTTGTAGTTGCCGAATAGTTTGGAACAGGCAAGATGCCTGTTCCACAAACAATCAATTTTCTTGTGGAACAGGCATCCTGCCTGTTATTAAAAATGGTGAAATATGTCAAGAATTAGAGATGGTGCGGCTGCCATAGGCATCCAGGCTGTAGGCGGGAACGCGAACGCTGTAATCCATCTCTGTTGCCGTGATTGCTACAGCCAATTTTTCAAAAGATTCATCGTTCCAATTCCGCTCGTGGATGGGCTTTGACTGTTCCCCGAGGAAATATGCTTGAGTGCCAATTAGTGAGGCTGCGACCCAACCGACGATTAAAAGAGCGATTACAATAGCCATATTTGCTTTTTCCTTAACTTTTGTTGCTTTATGTAAACTAATGTAACGAAAATTAGTCATAAACGTCAAGGTACTGTAATGTCGTGGCAACCGTCTGGCAGGTAGTAAATACCGCACCTAATCCTGAGTCTGTAGGGTGCGCTTACTGTCAACAAGGGCTCGATCCCCCCTAGCCCCCCTTAATAAGGGGGGGACAAGAGTGTTCTCAAAGTCCTATCAAGGGGGATTTAGCGGGATCGAGACTGGACTACCAGCGAGAGATTCAGAGGGGTTTCAGGCTTAAGTTGACACGCCTTGGTAGGGTGTGCACCGCGGACCTGTCTTTCGGGTGTACACCGCGCATATGTATCGGAATTGTGAACTGTATCCGAAATAGCAAAACAGCTTGTTGAGATTTTATAGTTAAGAAATTATAAGTTTTGCGTTAATAAATTACGATTAAAAGTCTGCCGCTGGCATGAGGAATAGCGGCTAAATTATGAGTTATGATTTATCGGTTTGGATGGGAACTAACAACTCCCAATTACCAAATTTTAAGTACAAATTACCAATTACCAATCATCGCTACAAATCATGCCCAACTCAATGTTAAATGACGACCCCTTGTGGTTCAAAGACGCGATTATTTACGAAGTACCAGTTCGGGCTTTTGCCGACAGCAATGCAGACGGCATCGGCGACTTTAGAGGGCTGACAGAAAAACTGGATTACCTGCAAAACTTGGGAGTAACAGCAATTTGGGTACTGCCATTTTTTCCCTCGCCGCTCCGAGACGACGGTTACGATACATCTCACTATACTACCGTCAACCCGATTTACGGCACATTAGAGGATTTTAAAGACCTTTTAGAAGCAGCGCACCAGCGGGGAATTCGAGTCATTATTGAGTTAATTGTCAACCACACTTCCGATCAGCACGCTTGGTTTCAGCGAGCGCGCCGCGCCCCGAAAGGAAGTAACGAAAGAGATTTTTATGTGTGGAGCGACACGCCGGAAAAATATCAAGATGCTCGGATTATTTTCCAAGATTTTGAAACATCTAATTGGGCTTGGGATGCGGTAGCAAAAGCTTATTACTGGCACCGTTTTTATTCTCACCAACCAGATTTAAATTACGACAATCCAGCCGTCCGCCAAGCCATCTTAGATGTGGTAGATTTCTGGTTGGCACTGGGAGTAGACGGACTGCGGATGGATGCGGTGCCTTACCTGTACGAGCGCGAAGGTACTAACTGCGAAAACCTGCCAGAAACTCACCAATTCCTGAAGCAATTGCGGCAGCACGTAGATGAGAAATTTCCGAACCGGATGCTGCTGGCTGAGGCGAATCAGTGGCCGGAGGATGCAGTTCAATATTACGCTGCCGGGGATGAATGTCATATGAACTTTCATTTTCCGCTGATGCCGCGTTTATTTATGGCTTTGTACATGGAAGATAGCTTCCCAATTAGCGATATTCTCCAGCAAACTCCGCCGATTCCAAATAACTGTCAGTGGGCATTATTTTTGCGAAATCACGATGAATTGACGCTGGAAATGGTGAGTGATGAAGACCGAGATTATATGTATCGGGTTTACGCTCAAGACACTCAGGCGAGAATTAATTTGGGCATCCGCCGCCGCTTGGCTCCTTTGATGGGAAATAACCGCCGCCGCATCGAGTTGATGAATGCTTTGCTGCTGTCTCTTCCGGGTACGCCGGTGCTTTACTACGGCGATGAAATTGGCATGGGAGACAATATCTATTTGGGCGATCGCAACGGGGTGAGAACTCCGATGCAGTGGAGTGGCGATCGCAATGCCGGTTTCAGCCGTGCTAACCCGCAGCGGCTTTACGCGCCGCCCATTGTTGACCCTGAATATCACTACGAATCTGTTAACGTGGACGCGCAGCGGGCGAATCCGAGTTCTCTGTGGTGGTGGATGAAACGCCTGATTGCAATTAGGCAGCGCTTCCAAGCATTCGGCCGCGGAACTTGCGAGTTTCTGTACCCGGAAAACCGCAAAGTTTTAGCTTTTGTACGCACTTATCAAGACGAACACATCCTGGTAGTGGCTAATTTGTCACGCTTCGTCCAGACGGCCGAATTAGACCTTGCGCCCTTTAAAGGCGCTGTTCCGGTGGAGATTTTCGGTCGCACGGAGTTTCCGGCGGTTGGCGAATCGCCTTACTTTTTGTGCTTGAGTCCTCACACGTTTTACTGGTTTACTCTTACTGTTAAAAACGAAGATTTGGCGCTCCACGGCGTTCCCACAGACTTGCCTACTTTGGCGGTTATCGGCAATTGGAAAACTGCTTTTGCTACAAGTCAGTTAAGCGATATGCTGCTTAATATTTTGCCGGGATACCTGCGGCGCAATCGCTGGTTTAGCGGTACAGATCGGACAATTCAATCATTAGAAATAAGTGAGATTGTACCGATTGAATGTAAAGATAGTGCGGGGGAGCAATCTCAAGTTTACATTCTGTTTTTGCAGTTGAATTATACTGAAGGTATGCCGGAAACTTACGTTTTGCCTTTAGGGTGGGAAGAGATGAAAGGCGATGTGGACGATCGGGCGATCGCCCGCCTCCACTTCCCAGAAACCAACAAGGAAGTCGGGGTACTATTTGACGCTGCCGGGGACAAAGGTTTTCTGAGCGCGCTGCTGGGGGCGATCGCCAATTCTCGCAGTTACAGAGGTGCTGCAGGTCAACTGCTAGGAATTGCCGACAGTTCATTCAACTCAGAACAAGATTTATCGCAGCTCGACCCTCACCTGTTCAAAAAAGAACAAAGCAATACATCCGCAGGTTACGGCGACCGCTTCGTCCTGAAAATATTGCGAAAAATCGAGGAAGGAATCAACCCCGAATTAGAAATCGGACGCTTTTTAACAGAGCGCAACTCGATCCAACACTACGCTCCAATTGCCGGAGCATTGGAATATCACACACCAGCAAAACAAGTCCTTACCGTCGGAATACTGCAAAAATTAATCCCCGACAGCATAGACGCTTGGTCTTATACATTAGACACACTGCGCGACTATTTCGAGCAAGTAATGACCGTAGAAGCAAAGCATTCCGGCGAGAATTTATCTACTGCCCCCGAAAATTATTTACCGAGCGCTTTGACCGGACAAATGCAGCGGAACTCAAACTCGCTAGTAGCGGATTTATCCCTAGAAATTCCCGCCTTAGCTCGCGAACTCATCGGCTCTTACTTAGCATCAGCCGAACTTTTAGGTCAGCGGACAGCCGAACTTCACCTCGCTTTAGCTGCTGACACAGAAAATCCCGCTTTTGCCCCAGAAAGCTTCACCTCCTTTTACCAGCGTTCCATCTATCAACACATGAGAAATCTGGCCGGAAGAACTTTGCTGGATCTCAAAAAACGGATGTCAAAACTGCCGCCCGAAATACAAAAATCGGCGCAAAAGCTGCTCAACCGTGAAGATTTGCTCATGGAACGTTTCAAATCTATTTTGAACTTGAGAATCACGACCGATAGAATTCGCTGTCACGGAGACTTTCATTTCGGGCAAGTTCTTTATACAGGCAAAGACTTCGTAATTATTGATTTCGGAGGAGAACGCGATCGACCTTTAAACGAGCGGCGGATGAAGAGGTCGCCCCTGCGAGATGTTGCGGGAATGCTGCAATCTATAAGTTACGCTGTTACTTTGGCACTCCGGAATGAAGTAGAAAGTGGGATGATTCGCCCGGAAAATCTCCCGGAGATGCAGCAGTGGGCGAACGTTTGGCACCGCTGGGTCAGCCTCACTTTTCTTAACAGCTATTTGGTAACAGCAGCCGATGCGAATTTCTTGCCCAAATCTATACCGGAACTACAAGTTTTGTTGGATGCTTACATTTTGGAAAAAGCGGTTGGCGAGCTAGCCTACGAACTTAATTACCGCTTAGATTGGGCGGAAATTCCGCTGAAGCGGATTCTACAGTTGCTAAATTAATAAGGGGGGGTTTATCTATACTCGTTAGGGTGCGTGGCTTTCTAGCCACTAAAGTTGCAGCGAGATGCTGGAGAGTCACGCACCTTACATGACACGAAATCTGGTTGAACAACCATTTCCAGCGGCGAATATTAGGTAGGAGTTACAACTGATTCACGTATCTTTACGATCGCTTTGAGAATTTCTTCTCGATTCTTACCTGATTGCATCCATTTTGGAAGTCGAGAGAACAGACTCTGATTCGACCAGCCATAAATTTCATGAGGTTTTCGTTCCCTCAACTTTGCCCGAACAAAAGCCTCAATAAATTCTAAATGTCGAAGATTGTAAGCCCAAAGCGTCTTACCGCAACAGGAAGTTTGAAGCCACAGAGGATAGTGGAAGTAATTATCCTGTGCCTTACTATACCAGCTTTCAATATTCTGTTCAGACCAATCTTTTGAGGAACCACAAGTTGTACAGGAAAATCTGCGAGGAGCAAAGCTATCGACCTTATCAGGATCTATACAACGCACGATCGCACATGAACCACAAAAAGGGCATCTCACCAGAAATTCATTCTGGAATGAGTAGATGTCTTCACGAGTATCTTTAAATCGCTCCATACTTACGATTTTAAATAAAGAGATGTTTGATATAAAACTTGTTCTTGATGCGTTAACAACGTGCAGTCAGAAAGCGGGTAAGCCACACAAGTAACAGCGTAGCCAGCTTGCAATTCTGATGGCTTCAAAAACTTTTGTTCGCTTTGGTCGATTTCACCACTCAGCAGTTTGACAACGCAAGCAGAACACTCTCCTTGCTTGCATCCGTTCGGCAAGCGGATACCGGCATCTTCTGCCATATCTAAGATATACTGGTCGTCTGGTACTGCGATCGTGCGATCGAGCGCGAGAGCCTCATTTACCAACCGAACTTGATAAACTGCCATTTTTTTCTTATTCCTCGCAAAAGGCGGGTTTACGATTCTGTTAGTCCTAGCAAATATTTCGGGTAACACCCGCCCCTACAAATAGAAAGGGCGGGTTTATATCGTGTATATCTAGACAAGTGCTTCTTGATAATCGAGATTTTCATCTAGATAAATAGCCCGAATATCCTCCGGCAAGTTGGATTCTAAACTTTGATATCCTTTTTGCAGCAAAGCCTTTACCTGAGCCGGCGAAATAGCTTCGCCTTCTGCTTGCAAATAAGCTGCAATTCGAGTTTCGCTCCAGCGGAAAGTCTGAGCCATCAACACCACTAAACGCGGCAGCGGCGCTAACAATTCCAAGGCTTGTTTGACGTAACACCAAAGGGGAGGCGGAGCCGATTGCAAAGAGTAGTGAATCGACTCAACAGGGGGCAATTGGGCTTGATTTATGCAGACTGCGGTGACATTAATCAGCCAGTTTTGGAGACTGAGATTTTCGCCATCAGACTCTTGGATCTCGCGGCGCAAATCGAGGCCTCGGAGTTCGTGATAGATGTGCTGCCAAGTGTGGGCAAACAGGTAATCGCCTTGTACAGGCGATCGCACGGAATGGCGAATCAGGGAGTGGACAATTTGAGCGTAGCGGCAAAAAATCGCCGTGAAGAACCGACCTTGATCGGGATGGTTTTGAAACAGAGTCAATAATTCCTGGTCGCTGTGATGGAACAGGGATTTGACCACAGGATGGTTGAGTTCGGAAAAATTAGGTGTTTGCACAATTGTTCTGGAAAGGTTTGGAGAATAAATGCTGGTGCAGCCCGATTCTACACGATTTGTCGATCGACATTCCAGAGTTGAGGGCCATTTTTTAGCGGTGCGGTGCCAGCAGAGCGGTATTTATGGCATTTTGTCCCTCTTTCAAGATATATATTTTTCAGTTGTGCGATCGAGCTTTTCACACATCAGAAAAGTTCTCAAAAACTCTGGCTATATTACTTCCCATAAAAAAGAATCTTCACCGCAGCAATGCGTGTCGGTTCAGCACGATAAATTAAAAGCGCTCGCTTACTTATATCGTTTCCGGTAGAATCAGAATGATACCGAGGACACGGCACTGCCGTGTCCCTACCCGATTAATTGTAGGGACACGGCATTGCCGTGTCCTGACTGTGGGTAATATTCATTCCGATGCTACCGGAGTTGATATTACTACTATAAATAACCATATCCTCCGCCCCCCGGAGTCTCAATTACAAACACATCCCCAGACTGCATTTCCACAGTCGCCGTACTCCCTAATTCCTCAACTTTACCATCAACTGTTTCAATATAATTCCGCCCAAATTTACCAGCTTCACCCCCATTCAAACCGCAAGGAGAAATCACCCGCCGCCCCGATAAAATTCCCGCCGTCATCGCCTCCCGAAACCGCACTCGCCGCACAACTCCATTTCCCCCGCGATGAGAGCCATTACCGCCGCTACGATCCCGAATTGCAAAACTTTCTAACAGCACTGGGAAGCGCCATTCTAATACTTCTGGGTCAGTTAAACGCGAATTAGTCATGTGAGTTTGAACCGCATCCGTACCGTCAAAATCTGCACCAGCACCCGAACCGCCGCAAATAGTTTCATAATATTGATAGCGCTGATTTCCAAAGGTAAAATTATTCATAGTTCCCTGAGAAGCCGCCATCACTCCCAAAGCACAATACAAAACATCGGTAATATTTTGCGAAGTTTCCACATTTCCGGCAACTACCGCCGCTGGATAGCGAGGATTCAGCATACAGCCTTCGGGATTGATAATTTCAAGAGGTTTCAAACAGCCCGCATTTAGAGGAATATCGTCATCTACCAACGTGCGGAAAACATACAAAACAGCGGCTTTGCACACCGCAGCGGGAGCATTAAAATTGTTGAATTGTTGAGCTGAAGTGCCAGTAAAATCTATTTTTGCACGGCGCGCAGATTTGTCTATTGTAATCGCTACCTTAATTTGTCCGCCACTATCCATCGGATAAGTAAACTCACCATCTTGCAAAACATCAATTACCCTGCGTACCGACTCCTCAGCATTGTCTTGCACAAAGCCCATATAAGCTTGCACAGTCTCTAATCCATAATGTTCTACCATCTTAAGCAGCTCTTCTGCGCCGCGCTTGTTAGCAGCAATTTGTGCTTGCAAATCGGCTATATTTTGAGCAGAATTGCGAATAGGAAAATTCCCCGCTGTCAGAATTTCTAGTAATTCTTTTTCTCGGAAATTGCCCTTGCTTACTAACAGGAAATTGTCAAGCAATACGCCTTCTTCAGTTACTGTTGTACTGTTGGGAGGCATGGAACCGGGAGTAAGGCCGCCGATGTCGGCGTGGTGTCCCCGCGAGGCTACATAAAACAAAGGAAAGGAGGAATCCCGATCGAATACTGGAGTAATAACGGTGATATCTGGCAAGTGTGTGCCGCCGTTGTATGGATTGTTAGAAACATAAACATCGCCCGGTTGAACCGCATTGCCTTGTGCTAAAATTAAAGCTTCAACGCTTTCGCTCATCGAACCCAGATGTACGGGAATGTGCGGCGCGTTCGCAACTAATTGCCCGTTTTTGTCGAAAATTGCACAGGAAAAGTCGAGGCGTTCTTTGATGTTGACTGAGGAACTTGTGTTTTGCAATGTGACGCCCATTTGTTCGGCGATCGCCCGAAACAAATTATTAAAAATTTCCAGCAAAACTGGATCTGATTTAACCGCAGATAAACGCGAATCAACGCGGATATTATCTGCGTCCATCTGCGTGCATCTGCGGTTCAAAATTAAATCATTATTTTCGGTGATTTCCCCTTCCCAGCCCGGCTCTATGATATTAGTTCCCGTAGCTTCAACAATCATAGCAGGGCCTTCTATGCAGTCGCCCGATCGCAAATCGTCTCTCTGATAAACAGGCGTTTCCCGCCAGCCGCCAGCAACATACATTTGCACTGTTGAAATTGGTTGCACGGGCAAGATCCCCGTCCTACCAGATGGGGAAATAGTGGATGCTTCCGGCACATCCATTTTTTCTACAACTTCCACCGAAACCGCTTCCACAATCAGCGGTTTTTCTGGCATAATAAAACTGTAACGCTGTCGGTGAGCTGCTTCAAATTCAGCCTGCATCGCCTCAATATTGTCAGCAAAATCGACAGCCAAAACCGAGTCACTTCCTTGATATTTTAAGCGCAACTTGTTAACAACTAAAACCTCTGACTCATTCTCTGTGTTCTCTGCGACTCTGCGGTTCAATTCCCTCTTTCCCTCAGCCTCCAATTCGGTTAAAATATGATGTAAATCAGTGATTAATTCGAGACTTAATTGTTGCTCGATCGCCCTTTCGCGAATAGCCCGCACATCAGCCAAACCCATACCGTAAGCGGACAACACACCCGCATAAGGGTGAATAAATACCCGTTTCATCCCCAAAGCATCCGCGATCGCACAAGCGTGTTGGCCGCCCGCACCGCCGAAACAGCACAATGTATACTCCGAAACATCGTAACCGCGCTGAAGCGAGATTTTTTTGACAGCATTTGCCATCTTTTCCACCGCGATCGCCAAAAAACCCTCCGCCACCTCTTCGGCCGTCCTCTCGCCCCCAATTTCCCCCGCTAGTTGCCCAAATTTTTGCTTTACTACGTCAGGGGCGATCGGCAAATCTCCATTCAATCCAAATACTTTCGGGAAAAAATCCGGTTGAATTTTCCCCAACATCACATTGCAATCAGTCACCGTCAAGGGGCCGCCTTTGCGATAGCAAGCAGGCCCAGGATTGGCCCCTGCAGACTCCGGCCCCACGCGGTAGCGGGCACCGTCAAAAAACACAATTGAACCGCCGCCGGCTGCTACAGTGTGAATTGCCATCACGGGCGATCGCAATCTCACCCCAGCAATTTCCGTCTCAAATTCGCGTTCGTATTCGCCGTTAAAATGGGCAACATCTGTTGAAGTTCCGCCCATATCAAAGGTAATCATTTTATCAAAACCTGCCTTTTTGCTGGTTTGAACTGCACCCACAATTCCCCCAGCCGGCCCGGATAAAATACTGTTTTTCCCTTGAAATTGTGCGGCGTCCACTAAGCCGCCGTTCGATTGCATGAACATTAATTTTGGCAATCGGGCATTGGGAATTGGGCATTGGGCATTGGGCATTAATAATCCCTCGTTTCCGGAATCTGCCTCGATTAACTGACTGATTACTTGTTCGACATAACGCCGTAAAATCGGAGATAAATAAGCATCGACAACCGCAGTATCACCCCGCGAAACTAATTTCATCAGCGGGCTGACTTCGTGAGATACTGAAATTTGAGTAAAGCCAATTTCTCTGGCTATTTTAGCAACTTGTTTTTCGTGTTCCGAGTAGCGGTAGCCGTGCATGAATACGATCGCACAACTGCGAATTCCCTCATCGTATGCTTGCTGCAAAGACGGGATAAACTCGGGATTGACAGCAGTTAACTCCTCACCTTGAGCGCTGTAGCGTTCCGCAACTTCAATAACTCGATCGTACAGCATCTGGGGCAAAACAATGTGACGCGCGAAAATATTCGGGCGGTTTTGATAGCCAATTCTCAGCGCATCGCGGAAACCTTTGGTGATTAACAGAATTGTGCGATCGCCCTTTCGTTCCAGCAAAGCATTTGTCGCCACCGTCGTCCCCATTTTAATCGCTTCAATTTCGCCGGCCGGTATAGCTGCGTCGGCGGGAATTCTCAAAATATCGCGAATTCCTTGGACTGCTGCGTCTGTGTAGCGTTCCGGGTTTTCCGATAGCAGCTTGTGAATGACTAACTTACCGTCGGGGCTGTTGGCGACAATATCAGTAAAAGTGCCACCGCGATCGATCCAAAATTGCCAGCGAGTGCGATCGTCAAAAACAGCATTCATATCATTATCCATCATAAATGTTAATCAGCCTTTTATGGGCGGGCTCTCCTGCCCACCCCACAATACAATTTATCTCTTGTGGAACAGGCATCTTGCCTGTTCTCGATCGTAAATGTTAATCAGCCTTTTATGGGTGGGCTCTCCTGCCTACCCCACAATACAATTTATCTCTTGTGGAATAGGCATCTTGCCTGTTCTCGATCGAGGTACAAAATGTCAGTTAAAATAAAATTCCTATAAATGTCGAATAGCCTCAACCAATCCCAGACAAACACCCGCCAGAAAATCCAAATCCAAAGTTTCAATCCTATCACTTTCTCGATGATAGTGCGGATTTCGCATATTAGCAGTATCAGTCACCATAATAGCCGGATAACCATTATCCCAAAAAGGAACATGATCGCTGCGGCGAGTATCCGGCACAATTAAACCTCGATTCGGCACCGGCAGCCACTCGCAGGGCTGACCAGATTTGCGAATTTTGCCACTCAAATTAATCAAATCGGGAACCGTCCGCAAAGTGCCAATTAAAGCAATAAAATTGCCACTATTTGGATAAAAATATTGCAAGCCAGCGGGATAGCTTTGAGAATTAGGATTGTGGTTGCAATAACCCAACATTTCCAAAGAAATCATTAACCGGATTGACTTTTGCTGTTGCTTGTATTTAGCTGCATGATGACTGCTTCCCAAATAACCGTATTCTTCCATATCGAAGGCGACTAATTGCACTGGATATTTGAGCGGCCCAGATGCGATATCCCTTGCGAGTTCCAGCAAAACAGCAACACCAGTAGCATTATCATCCGCCCCAGGTGTTCCGGGTACAGTATCGTAATGAGCACCAATTACGATCGGCAGCAACCGCTTCTTACTAGCCCGATCTAAGGGGGGTAAATCCAAAATCAAATTGTGATGAATTCGGCCGCGAACCGAAAAATCGTCAATTTCTACAGTTCCCCACTGTGCCAACTGTTCGCGGATGTATTGCTGAGCATAAAAATGTCCTTCGGATGCGAGGTATGGATTGCGATCGCGTACAATTTGAATCAGATGGCTGTGCAAGCGTTCTTTGAGATTCATGCGATCGGAGATACAATGAGTACACTAAGATTATATGGGATTAAATTATGATTGGAGAAGTCAGAATCGAAAATTATAAGTCCATTCAAAAGCTGAAGCTAGAATTAGGACGAGTCACCGTATTGATCGGTGAAAATGGCTGTGGCAAAAGCAATATCCTAGAGGCGATCGCCCTTGCTTCTGCTGCGGCAGATGACAAGCTGGATAACGAGTTTTTAGCATCTAGGGGCATCAGAGTTACAGAACCTCAATTTATGCGATCGGCCTTTGAAATGGAAAATTTGGTTAAAGATATCAAAATTGACTTAAGATGGAATGATGGACAAGAATTTAAATTTCGTTTACAAAATGATAACTCTCCCTATTCTCAGTGGGTTAATGACAGCAAGTATTATATTTCTTATAGTCCAGTTTACGATTTTGTAAGTTATCATACTGGCACAAATATAGAAAAAAGTAAGACTTTTAAACATCAGGCTTATCAAATAGTTGGTCTAAAAAAATTTATAATTTTCTCTCCTGAAAACCAAGCTTTACGAACTTTTGAAAAAGAAGGCCAAATTCAACCATTAGGGATTAATGGAGAAGGTTTGTTTAAACTTTTAAAATTTTTGAATTCTGATGATAACCAAGAGCCGCTTAATGAAATCAAAAAAAAGCTGCAACTCATAGATTGGTTTCAAGATTTTGAAGCTCCTCCAAATTTATCAAATATTCAAAACTCTCTCCAAATTAAAGATAGATACTTAGATCAAGAGTTAACTTACTTTGACCAAAGAAGTTCTAATGAAGGCTTTTTATTTTTGCTTTTTTACTTCGCTTTATTTATTAGTGATATCACACCTAAATTTTTTGCAATAGATAACATTGATGCTTCTCTCAACCCCAGATTGTGTCGCAGATTAATGCAAGAATTAGTCGAATTAGCAAAAAAACACGACAAACAAGCTATATTCACAACCCACAACCCGGCAGTTTTGGACGGTTTAGATTTAGATGATGATCAACAGCGGCTGTTTGTGATCTACCGTAACCAATTAGGGCATACTAAAGCTAGACGCATTCTCAAACCTGAACCTCTCGAAGGACAGGAACCTGTAAAATTATCCGAGGCTTTTTTGAGGGGCTATATCGGCGGACTTCCTAAGAATTTTTAATATGATTAGTTTTGGATTAATTACTGAGGGATTGACTGACCAGATTGTGATTGAAAATATTTTAGCAGGATATTTCAAGAATCCAGATCTAGATATTAGACCGCTTCAACCAGAAAGAGATAAAAAAGATGAAAACAAATTTAAAGGTTATGGTAGTTGGAGTCAAGTTTTTGCTTATTGCCGTTTAAAAGATTTTCAAGAAGCGTTTCAATTTAATGACTATATAATTATCCAAATAGATACTGATGTTTCAGAAGAGCATGGTTATGATATCCCACAGCGAGATGAAAATGGCGAATTTACTCCTCAAGAGTTGATTGAAAAAGTTATCGAAAAGTTTAAAGAGGAAATTGGCGAAGATTTCTACAGTCAATGTCAACAGCGAATCATTTGGGCTATATCAGTACACTCTATTGAGTGTTGGTTGCTGCCACTGTATTATAAAGACAACAAAAAGTCTAAATTCAAAAAGTGTTTAGAAACGTTAAATAAAGAGCTTGTAAAGAAACATGATTTTACAATTGACGCTAAAAAGCCTGAATATTATCGGGAAATTTCCAAACAATATCGCAAGCATAAGGATTTGATGGATTGTTACCAAAAAAATCCCAGTTTGACAAGTTTTGTAGTAGAGATTGAAAGCAAGAAAATTGTTATTCCTTTAGAGGACGAGTGGTAAATTTAGGCAATTTTGCCTAAACTTTTCCACCTGCTACACTTCTGATTCCAATTCGCTAACCCGCAACTGCACGGGTAATTCTACAGAATTCAACTCAGACGACTCTAACAATCCTGTTGCTTCAACTTCTGCACTCGCTTCACCGTGCCGCACTTTTCGCAATTTCTCACCCAAAGTATCCCGCTGATTAATCAAATAAATACTCACCAAAGTCAGTCCAACTCCCATCGATTGCAGCGGATTGAGGATTTCGCCCAAATACAAATTGCCGAACAGCAAAGCAAAAACAGGCGTAAGAAAGGTAAGAGAACTTAAACTGGTTAGACTCCCGGTAGAAGCAAAATAAAAGAATAAACCGTAGGCGATCGCACTTCCGAACACGGTAGAATAACCTAACGCCATCCAGCCGGAAAAATCAATATTCACAAACTGTTCGGACTCAGTTACAGCCGAAATTGCCAACAGCGGCAAACCGCCCAAAATCATGTGCCAACCAGTCGCCACCACCGGGTCAACATAACGGCAAACCCAGCGCACCAAAACCGTACCCACAGCCATCGACAAAGCAGCCAACAGCATCAACCATTCTCCACCCTGAAACAACTGTTCGATACCCGCAGAAACCTGCACGTTTTCTGGATGAAACAGCCCCAAAATCCAGCCATCCGGCAACCCAATTAAACTGATGCCAACTACGCCAATAACTAATCCCAACCAGCCCCAAAAACCAATTTTTTCTTGAAACAGCCACAAACACAAAATCGCCACAGCTAGCGGTTGAGAATCAATCATCACCGAACCCAAGCCCGCACCGGTTCTCGCCAAACCTTCGGCTAAAAAGCCTTGAAACAAAGTAGCGTCAACCAAAGCAAACAGCGAAATCCACAGCCAAGCTTTCCAACCCTGCGGCTGCGGTTTTCCCATGAATGCTGCCGCCAGCAGCACCAAAACGCCGGCAGGTACTAAACGCACGAATGCCACAAAAAGGGGCGTTGTGTGGGGCATCACCCCCTTCATCGCTACCATCGCGGTTCCCCACAGGAAAAACGGCGCAATTAGCAACAGCGGGGCAAAAGGCAGTTTTGAATCGGTAAGCTTTAGCTGCATGACGGAGACTCCAAATAATTAATGAGAGTGGCTCTCACGAGAATGATGTAGATTTGTTAAGCAATTTTTACAATTATTATATAGTGGTGTTGAGTTAAATTCGATCGTACTTATGGCAGAGGAACCCGATAGTCGGAGAGTGGGAGATCCCGATAGTGAGCGAACGCCAGATGGCGAAAATCTTCCCTCTGCCCGATCCGAATGCCTTCTTCCCTCGGATGAGTCACACTATAAGAGTTAGCTACAAAAATCCGTAACATTGCCCGAAAACTGCCCATGATTTGGCCATTCAAGCCCCGCTACCGCAAACAAATCGCCCGTATCGAAATCACCGGAGCCATTGCCGGAGAAACCCGTAAACGAGTCCTAGAAGCTCTCAAAACCGTTGAAGAACGAAAATTTCCCGCCTTGCTGCTGCGGATAGACAGCCCCGGCGGCACTGTCGGCGATTCCCAGGAAATTTACAGCGCACTCAAGCGTCTGCGCGAAAAAGTCAAAATTGTTGCCAGTTTTGGCAATATTTCAGCTTCTGGCGGAGTTTACATCGGCATGGGAGCCGAGCATATCGTTGCTAATCCCGGTACAATTACCGGCAGCATTGGCGTGATTATCCGGGGTAACAATTTAGAACGGCTGTTAGAAAAAGTAGGCGTTTCTTTTCAGGTGATTAAATCGGGGCCGTATAAAGATATCTTGGCATTCGATCGAGAATTGACAGATCCTGAACAGCAAATTTTGCAAGACTTGATCGACACCAGCTACCAGCAATTCGTGGAAACCGTTGCTGAAGCCCGGAAATTGGCTGTTGAAAAAGTCAAAAGTTTTGCCGACGGTCGGGTTTTTACCGGTCAGCAAGCCTTAGAATTGGGTTTGGTCGATCGGCTGGGAACAGAAGAGGACGCTCGCCGCCTTGCCGCCGAACTCGCAGGCCTCGACCCGGAAAAAACCGAGTCTTGCACGCTAGAAAAACAAAAACCTTTCCTAAATCGCGTCTTGGGGAGTAGTCTGGATATATCTGGGCTTTCAGCTTACAATAATTTGCTGGAATTCGAGCTTTCTACTAGCGGTTTGCCGCTGTGGATGTATCGCCCGTGATTAAATAGTCAGTTGGCACTTGGCAGTAGTTAGTTGGCAGTGGTAATTGGTAATTAGTAATAGGTAATTGCAACTAGCAACTGACAACTAGCAACTGACAACTGACAACTGACAACTGACAACTGACAACTGACTAAAATGGAGGAAATTTGCGTGGAGTGGCAAGTGCGGGGGATTCGTGGGGCAACTACTGCTAGCGAGAATTCGGTGGCAGCAATTCGAGAAGCGGTGAGAGAATTGTTAGATGAATTAGAAGCAAAAAATGATATAAATCCAGAATTAATTATTAGTGCTACGTTTTCTGCTACTCGCGATTTAGATGCTGTGTTTCCGGCCGCGATCGCCCGCGAACGTTCTCACTGGTGCAATGTTCCTTTGTTGGACGTACAGCAAATGCACGTTGAGGGTGCTTTGGAACGCTGCATTCGGTTTTTAATTCACGTCAATTGGCCGGCACATACTGAAATTTATCATCCTTATTTGCGGGGAGCTCAAAATTTGCGTCCCGATAGGAATTTAGCGGTGGCGGTGGCTGGGGAAAAATAAATAATAGATTCACTTTGGGATTGATTTAACAGTTAACTCACCATTACAGGTGGGTTTATTTTTTACGGCATTTGATACAGTACAAAACCTGCCCTAGGGATATACGGTTAAAAGCTTTTATTATAAAAAAACCCGGTTTCTTTGAGAAGCCGGGTTTTTTGTCAATCAGACGCTTTCTTGTGATGCAACCTAATCCCTAAAAAAATGTCATATATAAAACTCCAAAAGTCCTTTTTCCCTTCCAATATTCCCAAAGTTTGAGGAGAACCCTTTTCATCTAGCAGCGGCTTCACAGCTTCGTAAGCAGGCTTGTAATTGTACCAAGGAATTGAAGGCCACAAGTGATGGATCAGATGATAATTCTGCCCCAAAATTAAGATATTCAGAATAGGACTCGGATATACTCTGGCATTTTTCCAGCGATCGCGATCGTGAAACGGACGGTGCGGCAAATAATCAAAAAACAACCCCAAGGCCAACCCCACCACCAAAGCCGGAGAAAACCAAAAATTCAGCACGTAATCTAAATGACCGTATTGAATCGAGATATACACGATCGCGATCACAAACAAACGGCTGAGGAACCATTCCAATAATTCGTATTTCCGCCACAGTTTGCGCTTAAAAAAGAAAATCTCGTGGTAAAAAAACCTCGCAGCAATCAACCACAAAGGCCCGCCGGTCGAAACATAATGGTCTGGATCGTTATCTGGGTCATTGACGTGGGCGTGATGCTGCATATGTACCCGCGTAAACACCGGGAAAGCAAAACCCAACATCAGCGCGCTACCGTGTCCCAAAATAGCATTAACTGTGCGATCGCGATGGGCCGCATTATGAGACGCATCGTGAATCACAGTTCCGGCCATGTGCAACGCCAACACATTCAGCGAAAAACAGCACCACTGCGGCCATCCCCAACACCAGAAACCCAAGTTAGAAATCACGATAATCGCTACTGCACTCAAAAACAGCAGCAGTGTCGGATTAAAGTCACCGGGAGGACTCAGAAACTCTTTCGGCACTGTCAGCGGCCGTCCTGCCTCCGACATCTTTGTTAAGACTCCTTAATATTTCACTCTTGCGTAGTATAAGATACAAGCCGGACAATAGTAAAGTTTTATGAAAGAACAGAGTTCGATCGCCAGAAACTAGCCTCTGCACAACCAGGAAAGTATTGCTGTTGTGCAAGGATACCAGTGCTAGATTAGCCAAAAGAACTCTGCAGACCCAATAAAATCAATGGGTATCTTTGTATTTATGTCAAGCCTGAGAGCAGATAAATTTGCAAAAAAGCGCGCTGCCCGAGAAAAGATTACCGATGGGTAAAAAGTCAGATATTCTATATATTGTTCAATACCTGCTTTTTTGACGACTATCAAAATTTTTAAGACTTGAGACTAGCGTCATTGCTTGTAGTGAAAGATGAAACGTTAGCCGAAATTTAAACAAGAAATCCACCTGCCTCCCCAGAACACCGCTGATGCAATTGCCAAAAGCCCTACGCCGGACTAAAATCGTCGCCACCATTGGCCCAGCAACTTCGGACCCACAAGTGCTGCGCCAGCTCATAGAAGCCGGTGCCACAACTTTGCGACTCAACTTTTCCCACGGAACAGAAGAAGACCACCAGCGCAGCATTCGCTTAATCCGGCAAACTTCCTTTGAACTCAACCAGCCGGTTGCCATCCTCCAAGACCTCCAAGGTCCGAAAATTCGTTTAGGGCGCTTTGAGACAGGCTCTATAGTGGTCAAAAACGGCGATCCTTTTATTTTAACCAGCCGCCCGGTTCCCGGCACCGAACTCATTTCTTCCGTCACCTACGACCCCCTAGCAGACGAAGTTCCAGAGGGAGCAGTGATTCTGCTTGACGACGGCAAAGTGGAAATGCTGGTGGAAAAAGTAGACCGCGCAGCGCGGGAATTGTACTGCCGCGTCGTCGTCGGCGGGCCGCTTTCCAACAACAAAGGCGTGAATTTTCCGGGAGTTTACCTATCAATTAAGGCGCTGACTGATAAAGACCGCAAAGATTTAATGTTCGGCCTCGACCAAGGTGTCGATTGGGTAGCCCTGAGCTTTGTGCGAAATCCCCAAGACGTACTCGAAATTAAAGAACTGATTGCCAGTGCGGGCAAGCAAGTACCAGTGATTGCCAAGATCGAAAAGCACGAGGCGATCGAACAAATGGAGGAAATTCTCACCCTTTGCAACGGCGTGATGGTCGCCCGCGGCGATTTGGGAGTGGAACTGCCCGCCGAAGACGTGCCGATTTTGCAAAAGCGCCTGATTGCTACCTCCAACCGCCTGGGTATTCCGGTAATTACCGCTACCCAGATGCTCGACAGCATGGTCAACAATCCCCGTCCCACCCGCGCCGAGATTTCCGACGTGGCAAACGCGATTCTTGACGGAACTGATGCAGTGATGCTCTCGAATGAAACTGCTGTCGGCAAGTACCCCGTCGAAGCGGTGGCGACGATGGCGAGAATTGCAGTGCGGATGGAGAAGGAAGGAATTAAGCGGAATATTAGGAATGTAGAAGATATTGGTCGATCGATCCCCAACGGCATCAGCCAAGCAGTCAGCCAAATCTCCGAACAGTTGAACGCCGCAGCCATCATGACGCTGACCAAAACCGGCGCCACAGCCCGAAATGTCTCGAAGTTCCGACCCAAAACTCCCATTTTGGCAGTTACTCCTCACGTAGACGTAGCCCGACAACTGCAATTGGTATGGGGAGTCAAACCCTTGCTGGTGTTGGATTTGCCCTCCACCGGCCAGACATTTCACTCTGCCATGACAGTCGCCCAGGAAAAAGAGTTAGTGTGCGACGGAGATTTAGTCGTGATGACCGCCGGTACTCTGCAAGGGGTTGCCGGATCGACGGATTTGATCAAAGTTGAGGTAGTGACAGCAGTTTTAGGCAAAGGCACCGGTGTCGGTTTGGGATCGGTGAGTGGCATGGCCAGGGTTGCTCGCACTGCGGCAGATGTAGGAAATTTCCACCCTGGAGAAATTTTGGTAGTGGAACACACCAGCGTCGCTTTTGTGGAGATGATTCGGAAAGCAGCCGGTGTGGTGACGGAGGAGGACAGTTTGACTTCTCACGCCGCGATTATCGGTTTGCGCTTGGGCGTGCCGGTGATGGTGGGCGTGAAGAATGCCACGCGGGTAATTCGGGACGGAACTATGCTGACGCTGGATATGCAGCGGGGTTTAGTTTATTCCGGGGCCAGAGGCGGCTCAACTGACGCGGAAGTGACCGTTTAACTTTTGGTGAGCTAGGAGTTTTGGAGTTGTGAATTAAATTCTACAACTCCTTGATTTTTTCATTTAGGCTGTGCTACAATTCAAAATTGTCTGTGCCGATGTAGCTCAGGGGTAGAGTATTCGATTCGTAATCGAACGGTCGTGGGTTCAAATCCCACCATCGGCTTGCAATAAAATATATATTTTCAAGGGTTCTATAGCTTATTAATGCTGTAGAACCTTTGTTTTTTCCATGACTTGTCTATGGTTTGTCTATTTTAGTGAGGAATGCAAGTCGTCGGATTTTAATGGGGACTGAAGTCCTCACTAGGAACCTATTTCATCGCGGATTTTAATGAGGACTGAACTCTTCACTACGAAGCTATTTCATTACCAATTTTTATGGTTTTTAGTCAGGAGTAAAGTCCTCGGATTTTAATAAGGACTGAAGTCCGATGCTGGAAACCTATGGCATTGCGGCTTTTGTCGATGGCAAAAATACCAGATAGAGGGTGGCTATTGCTTGTCAAATTGTTGCCAAAAATCAAGTCCCAATTGAGGTAAATTGTTAAAGAGGAAAGGGAACACAATTTGTAATTACTTTGCCGATCGCTAGTGTTTCTAAAACTTAACAGAAACTTAACAGAAATCGCTGTAAAAATGCGGTAAAATCAACCTTGAAGAGCGCAGACAATTAAAAAAATAGCGAAAAATCTATGTGCCTGCAACCAGGAGATATCCTGCGCCAACGTTACCAAATTGTCAGTGAATTAGGTCGGGGAGGGTTTGCGAGGACATATACAGCTAGGGATTTAGACATACCGGATAACCGCCTGTGCGTTATTAAGGAAATTAGGCAGCCAAGCGATCCGCAACTCTTGCCAGAAGCACAGCAGCGATTGGAAAGAGAAGTTCGATCTTTGCGCCGATTGGGCGGACATTCGCGCATTCCACAGTTATTCGATAGCTTTCAAGAGAATGACAATTTTTATTTAATTCAAGAATACATTGAAGGACATCCGCTGAGGCAAGAATTCGCTCCAAATACTCAATGGACTCAAGAGCAAGTAGTTGAATTTTTGCAGGATATCTTGCCAGTTATCGCTTTTGTTCACGAACACAATGTCATTCACCGCGATATCACTCCTTCTAACTTAATTCGGCGCGATTGCGATCGGCAAATAGTTCTGATTGATTTTGGGGCTGTCAAAGAAATCAGTTCCTTGGAAATAACTGATTCGGGAAACACTATCAGCAGAACTATTTATACGCAAGGATATTCGCCGGCAGAACAAATTGCTGGCAATCCTCAATTTTGTAGCGATATCTACTCTGTAGGTATTGTCGCTATTCAAGCCCTTACAGGCTTGTCTCCTGCTCAAGATTTCCTGACAGATTCCCGGCGGGGCGATATCGTTTGGCGCTACTCGACTCCCGATCGCCCTATGGTACAGATTAGCGCCGGCATGGAAACGATTTTAAACAGAATGGTGCGCTACAACTTCCCCGATCGCTACCAATCTGTTGCTGATGTTTTGCAGGCTTTGAATTCGATCGCCACCTTACACCCGGCGCCCCCACTGTCACAGAATTTGAATGTACCGCAACAGTTGCCAGATAATCATCCAATCCTATCCCTATCGCCACCGCCGAAACGCGATCGGTTTTCGGGATTTTGTCGATCGCACTTTCGCCGATCGCTGTTGGCAATTGCGGGAATTATTGCCGGATGTGCGATCGCCCTTTTTTTTCACAACATTTTTACCCCGAAAACTTGTCTTTTACTGCAAGGTGATGCTTTAAGCTGCGGCGAAGAATCTCTACTAAAATCCTCGACTCCTCGATTAAAGCAAGCAGGAGTTAATGAATTTGCCAAATCCAATTATCGGGAAGCATTTAATTACTTTAAAAGGTCGTGGCATGAAGAAGAACGCAAAGATCCCGAAACTTTAATTTACATGAATAATGCCTTATTAAAGGCTAAAAAAGCCGATTATTACACGCTTGCCGTAATCGTTCCCGTTAGTACCAACGAACAAGGTAGAGCCGAGATAGATTTGCCTAAAGAAATCTTGCGGGGAGTTGCTCAAGCGCAAACGGAAGTTAATTTAAAATTATTCAATTCTGAGATAGATCGCAACCTAAATGGTTTAGATTTTCAAGAGAATCAAGCTATTAAAGGTAAAGGTTTACAAGTCATAATTGCTGACGATGCCAATCTAAAAGAAGAGTCGCTCGCCCGCGCTAATTCCCTAGTCAAACTGGGCGGTGTTTTGGGCGCTATCGGTCACTACACTAACGCAATGACAGTCCATACAGTCGATATTTACAACCAAAATCATTTAGTATTAATTTCCCCAGGCAGTACGACGGAAGAAGCCACAGAAAAACCCCGAAATTTTTTCTTTAGGACTGTGCCTCGGACTAAAGTTAGTGTTGAAGTATTCGCGAAATATCTGATTGAAAAAAAAGGTCAAACCAAAGTAGCAGGTTTCTACAGCACCACCAGCGAAGCCACTTCCTCTTTTTGGGAAGAATTCAGAAAACAGTTTAGAGAACGGGGAGGAAATATTGCAAATATCACCGAATTCGATTTGTCACACAGCGACTTTAACGTGAAAAAAGCCATACAAGAAATTAGGCAAACAGAGAAAACAACGATAGTTTTAAGTCCGAGTCACATCCCGATCGCTCTCAACAATGCGATGGCACTTTTGCAAGCCAATCTCGACCGCAATTGGGTTGTCGGCACGGGGGGAATATACAGTCAAAAAACTTTAGAAGCTGCTGCTCAGTTACCGTCTTTTGAGAAAATGGCGGCCGCAGTTTCTTGGCATCATTTAAAATCTCCCAACCGCAAATTCCTTGAGAATACTCGCAAGCTTTGGGAAGGAAATGTCAGTCACCGAACTGCATTAACCTACGATGCCGCTAAGGCGCTGATTCAAGCCATAGAAATGCAGCACCAACCCAGCCGCGAAGGGATGCAAAAAACCTTAGCCGATCCAAATTTTAGCGCCACAGGAGCCACCGGAACAATTCAGTTTGACAAAACGGGTTCGCGCAAAAATTTTAGTCCGATATTAGTGCATATTGTCAAGTGTTCTAAGGAGCAGTTTGGGGTGACTTTTGTGCCGATCGAATTTCCGACAGCAGCAGCGGCGGGTTTAAATTGCGATTGATCGTACTACTTCTACTTGGGAGGCCGGGGGAGGCGAAAACTCAGGGGACTGAGGATTTGATTGAGAGTTCGCAGTTGTTCAGCAGTACCCAAACAGATCAGCATATCTCCTCCTTCGATCGCAGTTTCTCCCGTAGGCCCCACAATCAAAGTCCCGCTAGCGCGCCGCACCGCTAAAACTAAGGCCCCCGATTGCGATCGCAATTTGGCATTTCTCAAAGTTTGCCCGACGTAGACACAAGTATTGGGATCGACGAGAAATTCTTCCATGTAAAAAGAACTATCGGTGCCCGTCAAAACACCGTCTAAAAAATCCATAACTTGAGGCCGCAAAGCAGCCGCCGCCATCCGCTTTCCGCCGGTGATGTAGGGGGATACGACGGCATCGGCCCCGCCTCGCTGCAACTTCTTTACGGCTTCTTCTGTGGTGGCGCGGGCGATCGCCCGTACCTTCGGATTCAGAGTTTTCGCCGACAGCACAGTGTATAAATTCTCGGCATCCGAAGGCAAAGCTGCTACTATGCAAATTGCGCGATCGATCCCCACACTCAGCAAAATTTCGTCCAGAGTCGCGTCTCCTTGGACAGCCGTGTACCCCAGCGCCAAAGCTGCCTCAACCGACTGTATCGCCGAATCTATCACCACAAAAGAGATATATTCGGCCTGAAATTCCAAGGCAATTTGGCGGCCAGTGCGCCCAAAACCGCAGAGAATGTAATGCCCGATCAAAGAATCTACCAATCGCCGCTGCTGCCTAATTCTTGCTCCTTCTTGAAAATATCCTTCAATCAGCGCTTCTGTAAAGCGGTTGACGATGAAACCAATCACAATCACCCCCATCAAAATCAGGCATATGGTAAACATTCGGCCGCGTTGACCGAGGGGCTGAAGTTCACCGTAGCCCACAGTTGCTAGGGTAAATACTGTCATGTAAGCGGCATCTAGCAAAGACCATTTTTCCACCTGCCAATACCAAAGAGTACCCGTGCAGAAAATGCCGCCCAGGGCGATGACTCCGCCTGTTAAGTCTTTTTGCAGGCGCTGGTACTTTTGCTCTAGAGTTGAATACACCGATCGGGCTGACCTATTACCTATTAGCTGCTACCAAATTAAACCATATCAGCCCTAGACGCAGGGGCGGTCAAAAAGCCAGTTTCTGCCTAGATACTTTGCTGCCAAACTCAACATTTTGACTCTTAACCCGGTTTTTTTTGCGTGAGTTCCGACTGAGTTCCAATCCCATCGCAGAGGTGGCGATTGTTTTGATTTGCGATCGGATTTGTCTGCAAATAATTGCGGACTCCATTACAACCCTGCTGCAATAAATCGTCAAGATTAAAATTCCACAGCATCACCGTACCGTCAGCACTAGCACTAGCGATCGCCTTGCCGTCTGGACTAAAACTCGCACTCCACACAGCATCCTTGTTACCTTTTAAAGTTTTGAGCAATGTACCGTCAACGTTCCACAGCCTCAGCATTTTGTCTGTGCTAGCAGATAGCAACATTTTACTGTCGGGACTAAAGCTGATATTTGTCACTCCACTTGTATGCTTTAAAATACTTAACGGTGTGCCGTCTTTGCTCCAAATTCTCGCAGTTCCTCCAGCACTTGCAGCCGCCAGCATTGCTCCATCGGGACTGAAAGTTACACTCATAATTTTATCACTTTCCATCTGTAAAGTTCGGAGCAATTTGATATCAGTGCTGGCTTCGATTGACTGCTGTTTTTGCAACTTTTCCGTAACCTTTCTCAAGCTCCAAAGTTTAACAGTGCCATCAGTACCAGCCGCAGCAATTATCTGACCGTCTGGGCTAAAACTCGCGCTGGTTATCCAACCTCGATCCACTTGAAAAGTTGCCAATTCTTCACCGCTGATTTTCCAGAGTTTAACAGTGCCATTGGCACTGGTAGAAGCAATAATATTACCATCTGGACTCAAAGAGACGCTTGTTATTTGATCGCTATGTCCTTTTAAATTGTGGATCAATTTGCCATTCTTTTGCCAAATTTTTACAGTTTGGTCGTCGCTTGCTGAGACAATAATCTGACTGCTAGGATTGAAGATGGCCCTGATAATTTTATCCGTATGCCCTGTTAATGTTGCTTGCAAAGTTCCATTAGTTTGCCAAAGTTTGATATAATTATCATCCGTAGCAGTCACAATCGTTTGACTGTCGGGACTGAAACTCGCGAAAGCAAGGGTACTGGCTTGAGTCTGCAAGCGGCGGCGTTCCCGAAAGTTGTAAACTGCCTGTTCGAGGGCGATCGCCACTCGCATCTGAATATCTGAGCTGACTCCGAGCGATCGTTTCATTTCTGTAACAGCTCTGATGCTTTCTAGCAGAGCTTCCTCTTTTTTATCTGCAGCAAATAGCGTTTCTGATAGCAAACTGAGAGTGAGAATTTTGTTGTTTCTTTCTTCGATGGACGGTTTTACCCAAAAAGCTACTATCAGGATTGATATTAATATGGCTGCGGCTCCTGTAACTGTTTGCACTCTCAGTTGTTGCTCCCGCCAAAGTTTAACTGCAATCGCTTTTTTCTGGTTTTGTGCTTCGCTTAGTTCCTGTAGTAACTTTTTTTCGCGACGCAGTTGTTCTATTTCAGCTTGATGCTGTTTTTCTTGATAGCGAAATTTGGCAAATTCCGCTTCTTGACTCGCACCTAAAAATTGATAATCTTGGGTGCTCAAGCTTTTATTTGCCGCCCACTGTCGCGCATCTTCCAGTGCTTGACCGCGCAACAAGCGAGATTCGTCTTGACAATTTGTAGCTATCCATGCTGTTAGGGATTCAGCATAGGGGCGCAAGTCGCCGAGTGCTTTTTCTACCCAGTTATGGTTGAATATAGCTGCGTAAATGCGGTTGGATACGGTTAATTTGCCGGCTCGTTTTACTACTAACCCGCTCAACCGCAATTCAGTTTGTTCGGGAGTATCATCGGCGCAGATCCCCCCTGCCAGGGCGGGCACGGGGGCACCGCCCCTACAATCGGGGGGTTCTGAAAGTGGCAATATTTTTTGATATAGTCCTAATAACCTACTGGCGCGGTGCTGACTTCTGAGAAGGCGATCGCGAATTGTTTTGATGTGTACAGGTTCATCGGATGATTCCCAATTATCAATAATACGAGATTGCACTATCTCGCTAATTAATAATTGATTTGTAGTAAAAGTTTCAGTTTTGCTTTCATCCGTTGAGTCTGATATAATAGAAGCCGATGCTAAGCTTTTTATATTGTGCAAAATCAGCTTGCAAAGCTTTTGAGTCAGAAATGGCTGCCCTCCAGTCCAATCCAAAATCTCTTTTAAAACCTCTTGAGGATTGTCTACTTTTCCCTCAAATCCCTTGGCTAAAGGCAGAGCTTCCTGTAAGTTAAAACCGTTCAATTCAATAGCTAAGCCGATATTAAAGGGCGTGCGAGTTGCATCGCTAATTAAATCAGATGGCGTAGCTACTCCCAGCAAAGCAAATGTAATGCGCTGGTATTCTGAATTGTGAGCGCGTTTATTGTAGCAACATCTAATTAATGCAAAAAAATCATCTAGCGGTTCTTGGAAACTCAGAACGCTATCAATTTCATCAATAAAAATGACCAGGTTTTGAGAAATTTTGACTAGCAGCAATTCTTCAATTAACTCTGCTAAGCGCTGCACCGGGGGCATCAACTCTCTCTCCCGCCACCAAGTCATAAACTCGACTGGGTTAAACAGGTTGAAACTGCACAATAGCTTGTAAGCGACGCCACCGTACCACTTATCTAGAGAGACTTGCTGGTTGCCAATGTCCGAAAGGTCGATCGTAGCACAGGCAATGCCATCAGCCGAGAGTTTTTGTACAGTTCGCACTAGCAAACTGGATTTGCCCATTTGTCGGGAATTGAGCACGTAACAAAACTCTCCGGCTTTGAGGGCTTGATAAAGTTCTGAGTCAGCTTGTCGCACTACATAAGTAGGTGCATTTTGCGGGAGACTGCCGCCGATTTGATATTGGTAATCGACTGTCATGATCTAGCCTCTAGTCATAAGTTTGTGGCATTTCAATGGTGCCTATAGCACAAGCAATTTTACCATTTTGATAAGTTGGTTCTGGTGGTTTGATTGTACCAGGAGAATCAGATCTGCACAATATAGATGTTGTCCTTATTTTATTTTTAGAAGCATTTGATTCAACTTTTGTAGCAGGAATTACAAAAACTACACCGACAAAGCTTTTAATATCTTTATGCTTTGAAACTCCATAATTAAATGTCGCTTTTTTTGTTGTATGGTGGGAATATTTGTAATTTTCTGTCTCGGTTTTAATGATGCGAATTCTTAAAGCCTTAACAGAAGTGCTAAAAACACTTTTTTCGGCAAAATAGGCTTGCTGACGTTTGTTGATTAAGCTAATATACATTCTGGGTTCCCATTGCTTGTTGATCCTAACCCTAGCCTGAAAGGGTCGCACAACTACGGAAGCTAATACTCCAATCACCATTAAACTCACTAACCATCGACAACCATTAGATTCAATGCTAGCTGATTTAGAATTGTGTTGACTCATTGTTTTGTATCCTCTCTGTTTGTTGTAAAAACTTTAGTCCGGTAAATCTAAAGTGAATGCCGATTTGATATTGGTAATCGACTGTCTTTATATTGCGTATAGTTAGATTATCTGGTCACTTGTGTCGTGCCTTGACCACAAGCAATTTTACCATTTTCATAGGTGGGTTCCGCTGGTTTAATTGTCCCGGGAAAATCAGCTTCGCACAATATGGACGTTGTAGTTCTTTCCTCTTTAGCAGCATTTGGCTCAAACTTTTTAGCAGGAACCAGAAAAACACCCCCGACATAACTTTTTAATTTTTTTTCCTTTGCTACTCCATAATTCAATGCTGCTTTCTTAGTGGCACGAATTGAATACTTGAAATGTGTTGTCTCTGTTTTAATGCCAAGTCCTAAAGCATCAACAGAACTGGAAAAAGCATTGTTTTCTGCCAAATAGGCTTGCTGACCTTTGTTCATCGAGCTAACATACAGTTTTGCTTCGGGAATCCTGCAGCGATGGCTAGTATTAAGAAATGATGGCAGAGCGATCGCACCAATTACTCCAATGCCCATTAACAGCAATAAGCATCCGCAACCGTTATAAGCTGAATTGCTAATACTTGATTCTTGATATTTAGTCATGATGTTGTTTCATTAAATGGTATATAAAAAGCGAATTCAAGTCGGAAAACTAGAGCGTTCTCCTCGTTACCAGGCTCTTTATGGTAACGAGGAAAAGGAGGAAATACTAATCTCTAAGCTCGCAGCTTTTGTACTTCTTTCCGGTCCATGGATGTGGGCTGAATCACTTTACTGCCGATCGCAAAATCGCGCAATTCCACTCTGGTAAACTTCACACCCCAAGGATCTGTCGTTGTATCCAACTCCTCGACTAAAGCATTATTGATTTCATTGCGAGCCGTGTAAAGTTCCTCCAGAGCTAATGTCGCAATGTGAGTCCGAATTGAAAGAATCAGCATATTTAACATCGCTTCCTTGAGATTCTGCACCTTGTAAGACGCTTTTTCTAAGTCAATTATTCGCCAGTACACAATAAATTCAACGGTGACGGCAACGCGATCGCGCGTCGTGCACTGTTGGGGTGGCAGGTTTAAAATTTGCTCGCGCAGAGTTTGTTTATAGGCGACTGTTTCCACAAAGGGAATCAAAAAAGTCAAACCAGGTTCGAGTTTCTTGCGATCGTACTTTCCGAAAATTTCAACTAAAGCCTCATCTCCTTGACGGACGATTTTGACGCTGCTGGCTAAGGATACTCCGGTAATTGCAAACAACACCATCAAAAAATACTGATACATAGTGAATCTCCTGGTAAATAGTTGACAGTTGACAGTTGATACTAATTTCTTAGTCCGCGAAGGCGGAATTTGTTTGGCAAGAAGCGATTTCAATCGCCGAGTCATAAAAGAGCTAACTCAGATTTAGCCGTTGAGGTGAATTAATCTGTCAGGTACAACAATCAGCGTGTTTCCTTCGCGGCGCAAAACGTAAACTTTTTGTCGGGGTGCGATCGCCCCTTGGGAATCTTCATTGCGGGCTTTCCACGAAGCCCCTTCATAAATCACCATTCCGGTTTCTCCGGGGAAAATTTCGGAGATTGTTGTCGCTTCCGTTGCTTCGGGAATGACAAACTTTTTGCGAACAATGAAAATCGGTCGAATCCAGATACTCAGCGCGAGGGCTATCCCCATCCAGTAGAAGATTTGCCAGTCAAAATCTTCATACATTATGTTGGCCCAACTAAACTGAAATGCTACCGAACCTCTCCACAAAATAAATGATTCAATTAAAGCCGAAGCTCCCATCATTAGCAGGTAAAATCTGTATTTTTGGGGCTGAGTTTTGATGATTAATAGCTCGAACGCACTAAGCACAACTCCAAGCAGGAGCCAGAATAGCGGCGGGGTGAAGGCAAAAGCTGGTTGATTAGTGGCTGACGCCAGCGACCAAATTAGGATAGAATACACAATGCTTTTACCTCGTTTTGATGGGATTCAACCTTGTTATTTCTAATCTAATCAGGTGGCTATTTGAGTTGGCGACTGAGTTATTTGAAAAATCATCGACTTTTCATCGACTTTTCATCGACTTGAGGGGCGGTTGCCATTTATGATGGTTTCAGTGTTTTGATTGTGATAAGCAATGCCACGATCGCTAAGGGTGCGCGAAGAGTGCATTCGCGCAGTTAAATCCTGTCTCCTGAGAAATGGCTTTCCCAGTCAGAAAATTCTGGCTGAGGATTTAGGGATGGCCCAATCTACTGTCAGCCATTTTCTGAATGGCAAACCTGTGGATTATGCCAATTTCATCGAAATTTGTCGAGGATTGGGGCAGGAATGGCGCGATATAGCCGATTTTGAGGCGAATTCAGAGCCAGAGGAGGTAGTGCTGGTGAGGGCAAAAGTGGCGATCGTATTCGAGGGCTTTCCTTCGGATCGCTTCGCTAACGCCAACGCCCGATCGACCTCAAACACTACCCTTTCTCAGCAGTTACACCAAGCTTTGAGTGCGGGAGGCCACGAAGTCTTTTTTATTAACAACAGCAGCGACTCAGCCTCATATTTAAAGCGTTGCGATTATTTGCTGTTGCTGATTTCCCAAGAATCGGCCGCTAGCGAAATGATATTGGAACAAGTGCAGCTAGCCAAAGAATTGCACAATTCAACTGCTCATAAACCCGCAATCTTACCGATTTTACTTGAATTAAATATACCGCTTTCTTTTGATTTACTGAGCTATTTAGCAGGAATTCAGCCCTGGCTGTGGCGCGGTGTTGGCGACTCATTTAAGTTATTATCACAAATTTTAACCATTATCAAAGAAGGTCGCACATCGTTAACTGCCGACCATGAATTGGCTGTAGAATGGAAAGTAATTACTAGCACAAAACAGTCAATAATTCAACCCCTGCCAGCAGCGCAGCCAGAATTGCCGGGAGGACAAGTTGAAATAGCTTCTCGTTTTTATATCGATCGCCCTCCGATCGAATCCCGCTGTTACGAGACGATCGCCCAACCGGGAGCGCTAATCCGCATCAAAGCACCCAGACAAATGGGCAAAACTTCCTTGATGGCGAGGATTCTGCATCATGCAGAACAGCAAGGTTCTCGCACGGTAGCGCTGAGTTTTCAGCTAGCCAATAGGAAAATATTGGCTAATTCAGACACATTTTTGCAGTGGTTTTGTGCGAGCATCGGTCAAGAGTTAGGAATGCTGGAGCAGTTGCCCAAGTGTTGGGAATTAGCCGATTTGATTGGCAGCAATCAGTGCTGCAAGGCTTATTTTGAACAGTATTTGCTGTCAGAATCCTCAAAACCTCTAACGTTAGGCTTGGATGAGAGCGATCGCCTGTTTGAATCACCGGAAATTGCCGACGACTTTTTTGGCTTATTGCGAGCTTTACACGAAGAAGCAAAACGGCGAGACATTTGGAAAAAATTGCGTTTGATTGTGGTGCATTCGACCGAAGTTTACATCCCGCTGGATGTGAATAAATCGCCGTTTAATGTGGGGTTGCCCATTGATTTGCCAGAGTTTAATTCGCAGCAAGTGCAAGACTTAGCAGCCCGACACGGAATCAATTGGAGTGCTACAGAAGTGGCAGAAATGATGGCGCTAGTGGGAGGACATCCCTACTTAGTGCGGCTGGCTATGTATCGCATTGCCCGTCAAGATGTGACTTTAAATCAATTGCTGAAATCGGCGGCAACCGAGGCAGGAATTTACAGCGACCATTTGCGCCGACATTTGTGGAATTTAGAAAAATATCCAGAATTAATCGAGGCGATGAGAGAGGTTTCGAGTGTGTCAAAGCCAGTCCGATTAAGGCTAGAAGTGGCGTTTAAATTAAACAGTATGGGGTTGGTGAAACAGGAGGGCAATTATTGCAGTGCGAGATGCAATTTGTATGAGGAGTATTTTCGCGATCGCCTTGACTGCAAATAATCCATATTTACCCGATCGCCAAATCCACACTAACTACAAATTCGGGAAAAGCCAGCGGCGAAACTTCGTCGCCCCGCCAAAACCTCAGCATTAAACTGTAACCGTTAACCGTTGGCTGGCGGTAAACTTCCAAGCAGTTTTCCTGTAAATTGACAATCCATACTTCCTGAATTTGCGATCGAGCGTAAATAGGAAGTTTCACGTCTCTGTCATAATCTATTGAAGTGTCAGCTACTTCTATTAATAGTAAAACTTCCGATGGTAGGGGATGGGCAGTTGAATAGTAATCGGCGCGAGGTTGCAGCAATACTAGATCGGGTTGCGGTTCGGTTCGCTGGCTGACTTGAATGGGGTTTTGTACAGTCACAATCGCCCTTTCTTCTGGAAGCCGGCAAAAGAGTCGGGTAATGCGGTTAACACAACCTGCGTGACGAGTTCCAATTGCGGCCATTTGAACAAGTTCTCCTTCTATCAATTCTACGCGATCGCCCTCTGAAAGAATACCAGCTTTACCCATCAGATGGTATTCTTCTACGGTGAAAAGTCTTTTGAGCAACTGCACTGCCATAACTTACCGTTCCTCTAATTATTTCTTCGATTATAGTCACACGCCCTATTAAATGCCAGTGATGTCTAAAGTCGATGAGAAGTCGATGAAAAGTCAGTCGAGTTCTCAAATAGCCTGGTGATTTAATAGAGATAGAGTAGAAGCAAGGCACAATATGCGAGGTTTGCATACCCCGCCGCACTCAGTGATATATTCAGTTTAACCTCAATTAGGCATTTACCTGAAACCTGAATATTGTCGCGCCTCTCCTCCAATCATTACTCGCTGGACAACTAATCGGCTAACACATTTGAAGAACAATCATGCAGCTTAATAAAAATCCTCAACTCGATGCCCTCGATAAAAAAGCGGAATCTTCAGAAAAAAATATTCTCCCTGACAAAAAACGTAAATCATGGGTAGGAACTTTACTGAGAATCACTTTTATTTATTTTCCTTTGGGTAGCATAATAGTTGGTGCGCTCGCGTTACCGAATCTGCTCTCTTGTGGCAATAAAGCGAAGCAGTCAGAAGCTAAACAATATGTTAGCTCAATGCTCCGCGCTCAACAAGCTTATTTTGCAGAAAAAAGTGTTTTTGCAACTTCCCTTGATGCCCTCGATCTTGGCCTTAAGTCTCAAACAACCAACTACAATTATTCAGTAATTGCTGGTAAAAAAGCTGCATTTAGTTACGGCGTAGCCCGCACGGTACAAAAGGATACAAAGAGCGTTGTCGGAGCTGTTTTTTTAGTACCCGCTCCTCTTGCCAATGGTAAGAAAGCTGCCGATACAAGTACGATAATAACTATATTATGTATCGCAAAATCTGATAGTCCAACTCCACCTGCTGCACCAATAAATATTAACGGAAAATTAGCTTGCGGTGATGGGACAGTAGAAGTGAATAAGTAAATTGGAACCAAAATTATGCCAGAAATTGTCAAAGGGTTCATCATCTTAGCTTCCATCTTCATTCCCCTCGAAAGAGTCTTATCCTTGCACAAGCAAAAGATATTCCGTCTCGGATGGGCAACCGATGCCACTTATTTTTTTACAGGTCACTTTATTGGCAGATCCGGGGCTATTGTTGTGACTGTAATTTTGTCGCTGATGACTAATCTACTCAACCAGGAATTGCAAAGCAAAGTAGCCTCTCAACCTGTCTGGTTGCAGTTGGCAGAAGCAGTTATCGTTTCAGATATGGCATATTATATTGTTCACAGACTACTGCATGAAGTACCCTGGCTTTGGCAATTTCATGCAGTCCATCACAGCATTGAACACATGGATTGGTTAGCAACAGTGCGGGTGCATCCCTGCGAGCAAGTTTTTACTCAGATTTGCAAAATTATGCCTCTTTACTGGTTGGGATTTACTAAGGAGAGTTTGGTAGTTTATGCTCTTTATTCAGCCGCCATCGCTTTCTTAATTCATTCTAATATTCAATTAAAATTTGGCATCCTAAAATGGTTTGTAGCAACCCCACAATTTCATCACTGGCATCACAGTAAAATTCCCGAAATCTACAACAAAAACTTTGCTGTTCAGTTGCCACTGTTAGATTTGCTATTTGGCACTATGTATATGCCAGCGAAAAAAATGCCTCATAAATATGGAATTTCTGATTCTATACCTGTTGGATATGTCGGACAAATATTCTTTCCATTTTCAAGGATGATGAAAAATGCTAGATAAAAATGCAAAACCAGGTATTAATCGCTATTCTCGGATTTTGCTGGTAATTATGGGTTTTGGCTTGACGAGTGTTGCTTCTGTGGGTGCAGTTGCCTTATTTCACCACATGGATATCCTAACTTTTATCGCCAGTTTAAATACGAAACAAGTAACTGTTGCCGAATTGCAGCAGGGTAAGTTGAAACCAGTGATTTTGATAGATGTGCGATCGCCCGAAGAATACGCGGAAGACCGCATCGGTGAAAGTCCCCTTGTTCCCATAATTGATATTGAGATGGGGTTCGGTGTCAAGCAGATTCAATCCATTGTAAAAGCTAGGGTTAAATCCGATCAACCTCAGCCAGTAATTGTACTTTATTGTGCCAGAGGAGGGCGATCGGTTAAAGCATACAAACAGTTGGAAAAAGTCGCTCGGTATTCCCAAGAATCGGGAGGAAATGAGACTAATAAGATTAAGGATATTAGCCTGAATGTTGTTGTCCTTTCAGGCGGTATCAAAGCGTGGCGGGAAGCAGTGCCTGCTACAAAAGATGCCCAGATATTAGCCCCAATTACTTTACACAGCTTGATCGAGTCTCCCTCAGTCACCCTGCTTTCGGAATGAATCGGGGCAGTTGTGACCAAATTGATTTCTGTCAAATCTCTATCAATAGAAAGGTGTATAGTGCTGACAGATTAGCTATCTTCAAGAAAAGTAGCCATTATCCTCAGCAATCTGCAACGGTTGGCTGTTTGGGCAGGCAGCACAATAATTAGAGTTAGCATAACTTTATTCCATGCAAAACACCCTAGAGATACTTCCTTCTTCCGACTCGCCGAGTCTTCCCAAAAAGCAACCCGCACCCCCAAATTACGAAGCAGCCGATCGACAATTTGTCAATTTGCTAGAAGTCGAGGATTTAGACAAGACGGTGGCGACAAAACCGTTACTTGTCAGCGATTTTGAAAGCGCGATCGCCTACGCAATTCAAGCAGCTTACCAACAGGAACCGGGCGATGAGGCCGCTCACCGCTTTTTGCAGCGCGTACTTTACCGCGTCAACCGCCTCAACTTGTTTTGGTACGACGATTTGCGCCGCTACAACAACGAACGATCGCACTATTTGCGTTCTGTGCGCGATCGCATTGAGGAACCTTGGCAGCAGTGGGAACTGGCGCAAATCGACGTTGCAGCGCTGCAAAAATTGCCGGATGTCAAGCAAGCCCTGCGCGATCGCGCGGCCGCCGATGTCGATCCTCCGCTAACTGAGCTCGATCGCTACCAGCGGGAACAGATGACTGAAGAGGGATACAAACACCTGTTGGCGATCGCGTCTTTCGACGGTTTAGTGGAAGCCAGCCGCCTTTCTCGCATCCTCGGCGGTGCCGGCAACGAAATTCAGTGCACCCTGACGCGGGTGCTGATGGAAGAATACGGCGGCGGTCGCCTTCCCCGCAAGCATTCGACCTTTTTTGCCCAAATGCTGGCTGAATTTGGGATGAGTACAGAACCAGAAGCGTACTTCGATTTAGTGCCTTGGCAAGTGCTCGCAAGCATTAATCACAACTTCCTGCTGACGGAACGCAAGCGCCATTTTCTGCGCTACAACGGCGGACTCACTTATTTTGAGGTGGCGGGGCCCGTTGCTTACCGCAATTATCTAGCCGCCGCCCAGCGTTTGGGCCTCTCGCAAGCTGCGATGGGTTATTGGGAACTGCACATCAAAGAAGATGAGCGTCACGGCCGCTGGATGTTGGATGAAGTGGCGATCCCGCTGGTGGATAGATACCCGCACGAGGCTTGGGAGCTGGTGTTGGGGTACGATCAGGAGAAGTCGATCGGCGATCGGGCTGCGGCTGCTGTGGTGCGATCGATCCAAGCCACAGAGCACAATTAACAGCTATATCGTAGGGTGCGTCAGAGACTGATGCACCCTACGATATAGGACCGTTCTCAATAAGCCTTTGAGCAACAGGCTTTCCGGCCTGTTCCACAAAGAGTGTATTTCTTGTGGAACAGGCCGGAAAGCCTGTTGCTGACAATAGTGCAACATCTCAGGGGCACTCTACCAGCGCTGTATTTTAAAATGCTGTCATTAACTGAATTAGCTCGATCGACAAATCTCTTTGTGACTTTTGGTGCTTCTTAAACAAAACTCCAGCCAGCAGATAGATGTTTTCCGAATAAAAAGCCATTCCCTGTTTTCGCAGAGTGGCGATCGCGCTTTTCACTTTGGGTTCCGAACTATAATAGCCAAAAGTTAAAGGTGCAATTTCAAAATTCGCAACCGAGTAGCCTCGATCCAAGGCATAATCGATCAAACCCACAGGATTAGAATAGCTAGAAACCATCAGCAAAACTTCATCGCAGCCCAAAGATAAAAGTTTCTTAGCAATTGTCGAACCATCACTCCCGCCGTGCAACAGCGGCTGGTAAATCTTATCATCCACCGCCGGCAAGTAAGGCGGATTTGAGATGACACAATCCGCCGATTCGTATAAAGGCGAATCAAAAAAAGAGCCATTGTTGACAGTGTATTTTTCGATCAGTTGATATTCCTTAATTTGAGACTGAGCAATTTTCCAAGCTACATTATTTAGCTCAAATCCCTGTATTGTCCCATCAAAATCACTTCTCAGCAAAGACTTAATAACTGGACTTCCCTCTCCTGAACCAAACTCTACGATAAGTCGAGAATTGTCACTAGCATTTAACACTAAACTTTCCAAGCAGTGCGCGTAAAAATCCGATTCTTCCGGGCAGTGGAATACCTGTTTCAGAGGATGGGATGAAGTGAGCATAAATTCTGTAACAAAGTTGACTATTTTTAAAGTATCGAATAACTAATATCCCAGCCATCTGTCGCAAGAGCTATTTTATCAACTTGTGCAATCTCTCTCTTCCTGTTTTATCGGGTGCGAGCGAATAACTATTACTGCGGACAGATTATCAAATTAACTATATTAATCCGATTGACAGATTGCAATTATATAGCGATTGCTGGTGAGATAGTACCTAAACAAATGATGGTAAATTTTAATATTGTCAGATATGACCTTTTTTAATTATTCAGTTCCGCCTCTGCGCCGGAAACAGCTTAACATCGAGGTTCAAGATTTAGAAGGGCTTTGGCAGGTTCAGTTTCCCCTTGGCAAAGATCGATTTTATTCACAATTTTATACTTGTCTCGATCGAACTTGCTTGCTTTGGAGCTTGCTGTTAATACCCATCTTCGGCACAGCACAATTTTTTTCTGTGAGTTGGATGCTGCAAGCAGGTTTGTGGTCAGCGCTCAGCCTCGTAGGTACAGCAGCAATGGTAAGCATGACATATTCTTGGGTCAAAATAGAACGCCTGGCTTGGGTGCTTTACGGTTGGGTAATACTAATGTTATTAGGATTGCTGCTGACCGATTTAGCCATTTTTCTGCGTTGGGGAAAAGTGTTGGCGAATCTCTGTCCCCTGTGGTTGGGAATGAGCGGAATAGGGTATTTGGGGACTGGATTTGCCGTGCGATCGCGCGCGATTTTAGCAGCAAGTTTATTTCACCTGTTGGGGATTTTGATTTTGCCTTACACGGGCGGTTGGTCTTTCCTATTTACGGGAACCGTAATGGTATTTAGCTTGCTCGTTTTAGCCGAATTGCAATGGGATATGGGGCAACCGATTAACAGGCTGCATTAACTTCTGTACCACCGCGATTCCAACAGGTATCAACGTAAAGCATTAACCGCAAGTGATGAGTACATTGCTAATGACTGACGATATCAGGCCCGCTAGAATAACGTCACTGCAATTGGTTGGTAGTGAGGATTCTTCGTTCTCATCAAAATTTGAGGAATGAAGCCCTCACTAAACAACGGATAGGGGTTATGTTAGCGGACACAATTTTACTGATGGCTGATAACTAATTGCCACCAGACTGTACAGATTTGCGGGTTTGGTTAGTATCGTCGCCCTTGTGATGCCACGTGCCACCTTCGCCTTGAACGTATTCAGATTTTACGCTGTTCCAAGCAACGCTAGTAGCACCATCGGCGCTCATTCCATCTTCACTAGCGCTCTTAAAAGCCGCCTGAAAAATTTGTTTCGCTCCTTGGGGCAGTCCTTGTGCTTCTGAAGGTAAGGTATCAAATTGTTGTTCTGGCATAATGACCTCTAATTATTAAACACAAATTAAATGTTATATACTAGAAGCCACTACTTTCCTCTCTCTAAAAGCAAGTTTTATACCGCAGTTTTCTCATTCTGAGGACAGATGTAATATTAAATTTATTCTGCTCCGAGAAGGCAATGAGATTGGCGTTGCTGGTTGGGCAGGATTTGGGTAATTTCCTTGCTCAAACAGCGATTAATCTGATTTCGGCTTTTTAACTTGCGAACTTAGAAAATAAGTCAGCGCAGCGATTATTAAAGCGATACCCGCTCCCAGGGGAAGGATGTTGGTTCCGCCGTTCCACCTAACTACCTCTGAGAGAAACAATACACTCAACACGACTACAATCACGCTGGTGAGTTTGGTTTTCAGGTCGTCGATGGTGTGAATTTCCAGCCAGTGTGGTACTTTGATGCGCTCGTCTATAAACAGCTCGTAAAGTCCGAGTGCAGTAATGTAAAACACTGTGGCGAGGAGAAACAAATCTACAACTTCGATGCCAGACAGAATCAGTTGTTTGGAGTTTTCGCTGGAAACCGGTACTGTAACTGTGTGGCCGATGGTAATGACGGTTTCCAGGGCACCGTAGATCAAAAGCGTCACAGACGTTGTAAAAGAACCGAATACAGCGATTAACATTAGATAGCGACTTCTGGCAAGAATTCGATGCAGCATAGTTGATCTCTCGTTGGAAAATTTGTTAGAGAACAAGCGCTCTCTGGCATACCTGTGGCTTTACTATATCAGAGTTTGCCCGATCGCACTTACAAGCAATTCTGCCGAGTGTAGCCGCTGGTTAATTTCATGTCGCGCGACCACAACTCGCATAGCCCTCAGTTCGCCTTCGTGTTCGAGACAACTCCAATCCCAGTCACAAGCCTTGCTGTTGCGGGGTAGCAGGCGCTTTTGCGACTTGGAGCGGTCGCTGGCGCGTTTTGAGATAATTTAGTTTCCTGGGAAAGAAAGTTTGAGGGGTATTCTGCCAGTGCCCAAATTGTCAGCCGCAAGTTAATAAAAAATAGCGCTCAAAAAAAATTAAACTAACTCATCTGGCGGAGTGCTAAACCAAAATTGACGGTGAGAAAATCAACAATTTCTGCCTCAAAGCACCTGCATCCGGGGAAAATTCATAGGAAGAAGCGGGTCCTTGTCTGAGAAAGCCAGTTAATTCGTATATGTCTCGTTACTCCACCCAAAATTTTTCATATCAACCTGGTTTCTCTACCCCGCACACAAAATTTGATTAAGCTAGTCTGTCGCTCAATCAAATTTCATCCACCACCTGAAATAAAAAGCCATTTTGTCAAATATTCCTAAAGATGAATGGCGAACTTGAAGCATACGTAATAGCTTATAAACTGTTAACGCGGCGGTGTAATTAATCAGGGAAAAATCATCAAGGAAACGGGACTAAATTTGCTCCCTTACCTTCATTATTCCGCAGCGAAGGTTAGAAAATTTGCACGTTACGCTGTCAATTTGACCCTGCATTTTTGGCATCACAAGCGATCGCAAGACTCTACGTAAAAGCAAGCATTACCATGAAATCTTCTAAATTGTTGAAAACTGTTTTAGCAAGCGCTTGTACTTTAGGTTTAGCAACGGTTTCCTTCGCAGTGCCTGCTTCTGCCCAGTCGGGCGGTGCTGGAGGTGCAGGCGGGGGTACAGGCGGTAGCGTCGGCAGTGGCACAAGCGGTACGACGGGCACAAGCGGTACGACCGGTACGGGTACAAGCGGTACGACGGGCACCGGTACAAGCGGTACAAGTGGTACGACTGGCACCGGTACAAGCGGTACAAGCGGTACGACTGGCACCGGTACAAGTGGTACAAGCGGTACAAGCGGTACAAGCGGTACGACTGGCATCGGTACAAGCGGTACGACTGGCACCGATACAAGCGGTACGACTGGCATCGGTACAAGCGGTACAAGCGGTACGACTGGCACCGGTACAAGCGGTACAAGCGGTACGACTGGTGCGGGTACAAGCGGTACGACTGGTACGACGGGTACAACGGGTACAAGCGATACGACTGGTACGGGTACAAGCGGTACAAGCGGTACGACTGGTACGGGTACAAGCGGTACAAGCGGTACGGGTACAAGCGGTACAACTGGTACGGGTACAAGCGGTACGACTGGTACGACGGGTACAAGCGGTACAACCGATACGACTGGTACGGGTACAACCGATACGACTGGTACGGGTACAACCGATACGACTGGTACGGGTACAAGCGGTACAACTGGTACGAGTGGCACTGGCACAACCGGTACAACCGGTACGAGTGGCACCGGCACAACCGGTACAACCGGTACGAGTGGCACCGGCACAACCGGTACAACCGGTACCACATCGACTTCGGCTGATACTAATTCAGGAGTTTTGAGTGATCGGCGCGATAGCCCCAACAATTTCGGGTGGCTGGGTGCCCTGGGTGCGTTTGGTTTGATCAACTTGTTTAGGAAAGGCAGTACACCCTCCCATCGGTAGTTTCGGGCGATTCCCTACGGGATAGCTTCGCTTCACGTACTTTTGAAAACAACTTAGAGGCTTAGAAAGTCATGACTTCACTCAATCGCAAAAGTTTGTTCAAAAATTTGGTAACAGTTGCCGGAATTGCCGGCGTTAGTTCCTTGATAGCTGTGCCGGGATTCGCAGAATTAAACCGCCAGACTCACGGCTTCAACCAGTCGAGCGATCGGGTTTTTGAGCTTGCTGATAGCGACTTAAACGATCCTAATTCTCCGGGACCTCCTGCTACAGATAGAAACAACAACAACAATCCTGGCGGTTCTCCCAACACTCCAAATACCCCCACCAACAACACTCCCGGCCGTTCTCCAAATAGCCCCATCAACAACACTCCCGGCCGTTCTCCCAGCACTCCAACAAGTGGCGAAACTTCGCCTAATTCTCTCAGCAGCAGAGACAGAACTTTTGCCATGCAAGCAGGTCAACTTGGTATGCTGGAAGTGGAACTCGGCAGATTGGCAGTGCAGCGCGGTTCGAGTGCTGGTGTGAAACAATACGGCCAAGAAATGGTAGAGGAACACACTCAGGCAAATCAAGAGCTGATGCAGTTAGTAATGCAAAAGCAGGTTGAATTGCCAACCGAGATGAGCAGCCAGAACAAAGCTTTGATGGATCGACTTTCGGGACTCTCCGGTACAAGTTTTGACACTGCTTACAAGCAGGCTATGATCGAGAGCCACAATCAGGCTATTGCTCTGTTTCAGGCTCAATCTCAACAGGGACAAGATCCCGACTTGAAGGCTTGGGCCACCCAGAAGTTGCCGAACCTTCAGGCGCACCTGCAAATGGTTAACCAAATGTTGGCAGATACCAGCCAGCCCCAATAGGAGGTAGAGGAGGTAGAGTCCGATCGGGTTTTATGCGATCGCACTCTACCTTTGCCGATCTGATACTTAGCCTAAATTAATCATTTTTTTTACAGACAGGCGATCGTAATTTCACCGCAGAATTATTCAAACAACACCAAGTTAATTAGTCCTCAGTGTCCACAAAAACACTCACAGCCGCCACAGCGATTAGCATTTCGTCATTTTTATCCTTCAGAGAGGCGATCGCCCTTCCTGGCACAATCATGCCTCCTTGCTCCACAATCAGAGTTTTGCTGCCGAAAGGGAGTACCGCCAACACCTCCTGTTCCCGCACTTGTTCCGGGTAAGGAACAGCCACCTTAACCTCAACAATCATCTGATTGGGGTCAGTCAAACCCGCCACTTCCCAGACGCCCAGCAAAGCATTGTGGGCGATCGCATTCCGTACAGCCCTTGCACAGGCTACAGTGGGTTCCTGCCCGTGCTGGTCTATACCCATCCCCATTTCAATGATGAAACATTTACGTGCCATAGTTGCCCCTGGGTTGATTTTTCTTTTTAGTCATTAGCGAAGCCCTCGAAGAGGAGCGCACTTTTATCCAAAACAATTATCAACCAAAATCACCGCATTTTATATTATTTTATCGCACCCTCCAATAACACACTAATCATCTTCTCATTCAATAAAAAAATGTTACTTTTGACAACCTCCAAACTGATACCAAATCAGTCATTTAAAATCTAAGATTTAAAATCTAAAATATAAAAGGGTATAACTTATGGTAATATAACCAAATTCAGCTTTCCTAGCGGACTGCAAAACTCATCGCCAGCTTGAATCATGGATAGTTTTCTACCAATTGCCTACTTTCAAAACCAATTTCTCCCCTTTACCGACGCCAAAATTTCCATAGCCACCCACGCACTGCACTATGGAACCGGAGTTTTAGGCGGGTTGCGGGGAATCCCAGACCCCGAAAATGCCGATCGAATATTGCTATTTAGATTAGACCGCCACTGTCAAAGATTAAGTCAAAGTGCCAGCTTCCTTCACTGCGATTTACCCGCCAGCAAAATCCAACAAATAATCATTGATTTTGTTCAGAAAAACCAACCAACAAAATCATTTTATATCCGCCCTTTTATCTACACATCAAGTTTAGGAATTGCCCCGCGACTGCACAACGTAGAAACCGACTTTTTTGTCTACGGATTAGAACTTTCAGACTATTTACCCAAAGAAGGAGTCAACTGTAGAATTAGCTCTTGGTACCGCCAAGAAGACCGCAGTTTGCCCTTAAGAGGTAAAATTAGTGGCGCTTACATCACCTCAGCTTTAGCTAAAACAGAAGCAGTACAATCCGGCTTCGACGAAGCGATCATGATGAATTCTCAAGGAAAAGTCAGCGAAGCTTCAGGGATGAACATATTTGTCGCCAGAAACGGTAAATTAGTTACTCCCGGTTTCGAGCAAGATATTCTCGAAGGAATTACCAGAGACAGCGTTATAACTATCGCTAGAGACTTAGGAATTGAAGTCACAGAAAGACCAGTTGATAAATCAGAATTGTTGATTGCAGACGAGATTTTTCTCTGCGGAACCGCAGCAAAAATTACCCCTATTAAGCGAGTGGAAAACTATCACTTGCCCAAAAATCGACCCATCACCGAAAAGATTTTGGACAAACTGACGGAGATTATCGAAAATCGCGACAGCAATTATAAAGAATGGGTATTTCCGATTAATCTTAATTAACCGAAAATACCTGTGCTCGTAAAAGCGACTTCACTCAGATTGTAGGGTGCGCAGTGCGCACCTTACCCCATAGATAGTGCAAAAATACTCGTTTGTATCATTCGGCTGTAACTGAAATGTTGCACCATTTTAAATAAGCCTTTTATGGGAGGACAGGATGCCCACCCCACAACAAATTCACTTTTTGTGGAACAGGCCGGAAAGCCTGTTATTGAGAATGGCGAAGATGTAAGATGTAACCGGATTTGATATTACTTACCCCCACAAAACAGCCGCGTGATGGCGAATGTGTTCCTCCATAAAACTCGCTATAAAATAATAGCTATGATCGTAACCTTCCTGCATCCTTAAAGTTAGTGGCTGTCCCGCTTTTGCACAAGCCTCGGCGAACACTTCCGGCAACAACTGCCCGTCAGCCAGATACGAATCAGCAGTGCCGCAGTCAATCAGAATCGGACGGTTGTATTGCGCCTCAAGCACCAACTCGCTAGCATCCCAAGCTTTCCACATCTCTTTGTCGCCACCTAGGTAGTGTCCGAATATTTTTTGCCCCCAAGGGCAGCGCATTGGCGCGGAAATAGGCGCAAAAGCTGAAACAGAAAGATAGCGAGAGCCATTTTTTAAAGCGCAAATTAAAGCCCCGTGTCCGCCCATCGAATGACCGAAAATTCCCTGTTTTTCGGGTATCGCTGGAAAATTTTCGGCGATTAAATTCGGCAATTCATCAACCACATAACTGTACATCCGATAGTGAGAATTCCAAGGTGAGGCTGTCGCATCAACATAAAAACCCGCACCACTTCCTAAATCCCAATCGTCATCTTCGCCAGAGATGCCCGTATTGCGCGGGCTAGTGTCGGGCGCAACCAGCATTAACCCATATTTTGCCGCAAATTGTTGCGCCCCCGCTTTTGCCATAAAGTTTTCTTCCGTGGAGGTTAATCCTGATAGAAAATACAAAACTGGTACGGGTTGAGATAAAGCTTGCGGCGGCTGATAAACAGCGAATTTCATCTCGCTGTTGCAAGCGGAGGATTGATGGCTGTAAAAGCCTAGTTTGCCATCAAAAATTTTATGTTCTTTGTGCATCTTTATGGATTCTGATATCATATTAATTTTTTTTCATTTGTGAATTAGATTTTTTTATTAACCGCAGATGGCGCAGAGGACGCAGAGGAAAAGAGAAGAGAGAAGTTATTTAAGGTGCAGCCGTGTACGTTACCACTATAACTAGCGTGTCAAACCACTTTTTCCGTAATTCCTGTCTTCCTTATTCCCTCTTCCTCCTTCCTTCAACAACTCAAAATGTCAACACTGTGCGAATTACTTCGCCTTTGTGCATTAAATCAAAGGCTTCATTGATCTTCTCGATCGGCATTACCTGAGTTACCAGACTGTCAATATCAATTTTACCGTCCATGTACCAATCAACAATCTTAGGAACATCAGTTCTGCCTTTCGCCCCGCCAAAAGCCGTCCCTTTCCAAACCCTACCAGTTACTAGCTGAAACGGGCGGGTACTAATTTCTTGACCGGCTCCCGCTACCCCGACAATTACGCTCACACCCCAACCTTTGTGGCAGCATTCCAAAGCTTGGCGCATCACATTAATGTTGCCGATACATTCAAAACTGTAATCAGCTCCGCCTTTGGTTAAATCTACTAAATAAGGCACTAACTCACCTTCCACTTCGCGGGGATTGACAAAGTGAGTCATGCCAAATTTTTCCGCCATCTCTCGCTTGTTGGGGTTCAAGTCTACGCCGACAATCATGTTAGCTCCCACCATACGAGCTGCTTGAATTACATTCAAACCCACGCCGCCTAAACCGAAAACTACCACATTAGAACCCGGTTCTACTTTCGCCGTATTGATGACAGCGCCGATGCCAGTTGTTACGCCGCAGCCGATTAAACAAACTTTATCCAAAGGAGCATCTTCGCGAATTTTTGCTACTGCAATTTCTGGCAATACTGTATAATTGGCGAAGGTAGAAGTTCCCATGTAATGGTAAAGTTTCTGCCCGTCTATGGAAAACCTGCTCGTGCCGTCGGGCATGACTCCCTGACCTTGAGTGATGCGAATGGCTTGACAGAGATTCGTTTTGCCACTCAAACAATATTCGCAGTTCCGACATTCGGGAGTGTAGAGAGGAATTACCCGATCGCCCACTTTGACACTCGTGACTCCCGGCCCAACTTCTGCGACAATCCCGGCTCCCTCGTGGCCTAAAATAGCCGGAAACAAACCTTCAGGATCGGCACCGGAAAGAGTGTAAGCATCAGTGTGACAAACACCTGTGGCTTTTATTTCCACCAGCACCTCTCCAGCCTGCGGCCCCTCCAGATCCACCGTTTCAATGCTCAAAGGTTGGCCGGCACTGCGAGCAACTGCTGCTTTTACTTTCATCCTTTCTCCCTGCGCTCTATTTGTCAATTCACCAGTCAATATGTATTGTATTACTTAATGTCAAACTTGGAGCAAATCTATGACAAAATTAATTGTAATTACCGGAGTTAGTCGCGGTCTAGGTCTTGCCATGACCGAAAAGTTTATTGAATTGGGACATACAGTTGTGGGATGCGCCCGTTCTTCGCAAGCGGTGGAAAAACTCCAACAAAAATATAGTGCGCCCCACCATTTTACTTGTTTGGATGTCACCAAAGACGATCGAGTTAAAGCTTGGGCAACAGAAATACTGGTCAAAAAAGAGCCGCCAGATTTGCTAATTAATAATGCAGGTGTAGCTAATCATCTCGCCCCTCTTTGGAATGTCAGTGACGAAGAATTTTCCCAGGTAATTGATGTTAATATTAAAGGTACAGCTAATGTAATTCGTCACTTTGTCCCGGCAATGATTGCTCGAAAAAGCGGCATAATTGTCAACTTGAGTTCTGGTTGGGGAAGGTCAACTTCGCCGGAAGTCGCGCCCTATTGCGCTTCCAAGTGGGCAATAGAAGGACTTACGCGATCGCTCGCTCAAGAATTGCCCGCAGGTATGGCAGCAGTTCCTTTGAATCCGGGGATAATTCACACGGATATGCTGGACATTTGTTTCGGCGAAGATGCAGCAAGTTACACATCAGCCAAAGCCTGGGTGCAAAAAGCAGTTCCTTTTTTACTCAAGTTAAAACCTTCCGATAACGGAATGCCGCTGACTGTTCCTGGATAATACAGCAACCCTTGCAGGATTTACGCACATCTCTGTTTTCTTTTCCTCTGCGCTCTCTGAGTTTTCTGCGGTTCATTAAAAAATTCAAAAATGAAATAAAATTGCTATATTCCCAAATCAAAACTCTTTCCCCAAATAGCCACTGTGAACTTGCCGCTAACATCCCCCTCGCAAACCGAAACTCGCAAAGCAGAGCACCTGCGGATTTGTCTCGAAGAAGACGTACAATTTCGCGAAACTACCAGCGGCCTAGAACGCTACCGTTTTGAACACTGCTGTTTGCCAGAACTTGATCGCACTGAAATTGATTTAACCTCCACATTTCTCGGCAAAAAACTAGCCGTTCCCCTGCTCATTTCCTCGATGACTGGTGGCACAGAATTAGCTCAGACAATCAATTATCGCCTCGCCGATGTCGCTCAAGAATACAAACTAGCAATGGGAGTCGGTTCCCAGCGAATTGTTGTAGAAAATCCTCAACTAGCTCCTACATTTGCCGTCCGTCGCCGCGCTCCCGATATTCTGCTATTTGCCAACATCGGAGCAGTTCAATTAAACTATAATTACGGTTTGGAAGAGTGCCAAAAAATTGTTGATATTCTCGAAGCAGATGCTCTAATTTTGCACCTCAATCCGCTGCAAGAGTGCGTTCAAACCGAAGGTGATACTAACTTTAAAGGACTGCTAGATAAAATTGCCAAATTATGCGATAAATTACCAGTACCAGTTATTGCGAAAGAAGTCGGCAACGGTATTTCAGGAAAAATGGCAAAGAAATTGCTCGCTGCGGGGGTAGGTGCGATCGACATTGCCGGGGCAGGAGGCACTTCTTGGGCGAAAATAGAAGGAGAGCGAGCTAAAGATGGCAAGCAGCGCAGGTTGGGCGCAACCTTTGCCGACTGGGGAATACCGACAGCCGAGTGCATTGTCAGCACCCGCGCCGCAGCGCCGGATGTTCCTTTGATTGCTTCTGGAGGCTTGCAGAATGGGCTGGATGCAGCGAAGGCTCTCGCTCTTGGCGCGGATATTGCAGGACTGGCGCGGCCATTTCTGCAAGCTGCAGCGGAATCGGAATCAGCCACAGCCCTTCTAGCTGAGGTGTTAATTGCAGAAATCGCTACCGTGATGTTCTGTACGGGATGCGCTAGCTTGGATGAGTTAAAACATTCTGGGGTTTTGGAAAGGTTAAGATAAAAGTGAGTCAGCAGTCAGTTGACAGTTGAGAGTTGACAGCTTGTCAGCCAGCGACTTGTCCGAAGAGCGTAGCAGAAGCAAGTCGAAGGGTTGTCAATTGTCATAAGAGCTTTTGCCTGAATCTTTGATTAATAGGTCAACCGCAGATGCTAGGCAGATAAACACAGATAAACGCATATAATTTCAAGACAATTTATTGTCTGAACTTTATTGATTAAGGGCAACTGTCAACTGTCAACTGAAAACTGAAAACTGTCAACTGTCAACTGTCAACTGTTAACTGACTAATTATCTAAATGAAAGATTTTCTAAAATATACCTGTGCAAGTTTACTGGGAACCTTCCTAGGACTGTTGCTGCTAGGCAGCATCGGATTGGGAGGACTGGTACTGCTAATTGCTCTGGCCGCATCGTCGTCTAAGGATTCGGGCCCGCAAGTTAAAGATAAGTCGGTATTGGTATTAGACCTTTCTTTAAATATTACCGACAGCAAACCGAGCCGTAGCACTGGCGCGGCGATTGAAGAAGTCCTTTCGGAAGATGCCGGGGATACAGTGACGCTGCGGACTGTTTTAGACACGATCGAATATGCAAAAAAAGATCCCAAAATCGTTGGCATTTATCTCGAAGGCAGCTCGGATTCGAGCAGCAGCGGGTTTGCCAACCTCAAAGAAGTTCGAGGAGCCTTGCAGCGTTTCCGAGATGCCAAAAAGCCCATTTTTGCTTACCAGATGGACTGGAATGAGCGAGATTATTACCTCGGTTCCGTTGCTAATACAATAGCAATCAATCCTTACGGCGCTTTGGAACTCAACGGTTTTAGCAGTCAGGCAATGTTTTTCACCGGTGCTTTGGAGAAATACGGCGTGGGAGTGCAAGTGACTCGCGTCGGCAAATACAAGTCAGCCGTTGAGCCGTTTTTGCTCACAAAAATGAGTCCCGAAAATCGCCAGCAAACTCAAAAGTTGCTCGGAGATATGTGGGGAGAATACCTGAAAACTGTCGCCCCGATCCGTAAAGTGACTGTTCCGCAACTGCAAGCGCTTGCAGATAAGGGCGGAACTTTGATGGCTGACGAAGCTCTAAAAAGCAAGTTAGTTGATAAAGTTGTTTACTTTGATGAAATATCGACTGAACTTAAAAAGCTCACAGGAACCGATGGCGAAAACAAATCTTTCAAGCAAATTAGTTTGAAAAACTATGCCAGAGTCGCTGAAGATAAAAACTCAACTCGCGCTGACAAGAAAAACCAAATTGCTATACTTTACGCAGAGGGAGAGATTGTAGACGGCGAAGGGGGCCCGACTCAAGTAGGAGGCGATCGCATCGCTAAAGAAATGCGGAAAATCCGAGAAGATAACGACGTAAAAGCAGTGGTTTTGCGCGTCAACAGTCCCGGAGGTAGCGCGACGGCGGCCGAAGTAATCGGACGCGAAGTGATGCTGACGGGCAAAAAGAAACCAGTTATCGTTTCGATGGGCAATTTAGCAGCATCCGGCGGCTATTGGATTTCGATGGGTTCCAACCGCATTTTTGCCGAACCCAATACGATTACCGGTTCGATAGGCGTTTTTGGAATGCTGTTCAACGCCGAAAAGTTGGCTGCTAACAACGGCCTAACTTGGGACGTGGTAAAAACCGCCCGCTTTGCGGATACTAACACGGTTTCCCGTCCCAAAAATCCTCAAGAATTGGCGAATATTCAGAGGATAGTCGATCGCATTTACGATCGATTTATTACTAAAGTCGCCAACTCCCGCCAACTGCCGAAAAACAAGGTACAAGAAATCGCTCAAGGCAGGGTGTGGTCTGGCACAGCCGCGAAACAGTTGGGTTTGGTCGATGAAATTGGCGGGCTTGAAGATGCTGTCAGAGAGGCTGCTAAGCAAGCTAAACTCGGCGACGATTGGAAGGTGGAAGAATATCCCAAACGCCGCAGTTTGGAAGAGCGAATTTTGGAAAAAATTTCAGGCGTTCACGTTTTGAAACCAGCCACCAAACTCGACCCGCTAACGGCCGAATTTAAGAAAATGCAAGATGAATTGGCTGCGATCAAGTCTATGAACGACCCGCAGGGGATTTATGTTCGCTTGCCTTTCAATTTGCGGATTGATTAATTAATACCAAGTCCGGCATTTTTCCCCCTTTATTCTTCAGTCCCCCTCTGTGCGGAGAAAAGTTTTGCTCTTGAACCGTTGCAAGCGCTGAGTCCGATCGGGGTTTTTAACGCGGATTTGGTAAAAGTAGGCTGACGCATCCTACCAACCACTGAAAAACCCGGTTTCTTCAAGAAACCGGGTTTATGAATACCCTAAAAGTCTATCGACTGGGAATTGGCAGTATTTGTTATGCAGCACGCTGAGTTAACAATCCCCAGATGAAAAGTAGAACGATCGCACCTACAACTGCAAAAGCTATACTGGGTAGAGTCAATGCTCCAAAGGATGCTCCCCCGCTAGTCCCCAGCAAGACTTGACCCAGATAACCTCCCACTAGCGCGCCCAAAATTCCTAAACCTGTTGTTGCCAGAAAACCACCGCCTTGAGTTCCCGGATAAATGGCTTTGGCGATCGCACCGGCAATCAGTCCTAAAACGATCCAAGCAATAATTCCCATTTCTCTTTCTCCTGAATACTTAAACTTTTCTCGTGCCTTGTCTTATGTTTTTAGAATAACAAGTGCTCTCCAGTCCTTACCTCTACCGTAGGGAGGAACCGAAAGTGGTAGGATTTCCCATTAATTGTCGGAGTTTGAGCCTTTTTAATATCTCAAAAGAGTTAACCCACTTTCTCTAGGGAAGAAAGGTACTTATGCTCAAGGCAAAAAGGAAATAGGAGAATTGTTTCTGGGACTTTTTGTGTTTTACTGGTAAAAAAATTACAATAATTTTGTGAAACGAGGAAAGTTTGCGCCCGATGGATCTGACTCTGTGCATGATTGTGAAGAATGAAGAGGCAACACTGTCGCGGACTTTGGACAGCGTTAAAGGTGTTGTGGACGAAATAGTGGTGGTGGATACGGGATCGGGCGATCGCACCCGTGAAATTGCCCGAGAATCCGGGGCGAGGGTTTATGACTTTGAATGGTGCGACGACTTCGCAGCGGCGCGCAATGAGTGTCTGAAGCACGCCCTGGGCGACTGGATTTTGGTGTTGGATGCAGATGAGGTTTTGGTACCGGAGATGGTACCTCAAATGAAGCAGGCAATTGCGAGCGATCGGCTGCTGCTAATCAATCTCATCCGCCAAGAAATCGGTGCCTCTCAATCTCCCTATTCCTTGGTGTCGCGCTTGTTTCGCAATCGCCCCGACATCCGCTTTTCTCGCCCTTACCACGCCATGGTAGACGACAGCGTAGGTGAGATTTTGCAGAGGGAACCAAAGTGGAAAATAGCTGCTCTCCCCGATGTGGCGATTTGGCACTCTGGTTATCAAAAAGATGCGATCGCAGCAAAAAGTAAATTCCAAAAAGCTCAAGCAGCCATGGAACGGTATATCGCTTATTATCCAAACGATGCTTATGCTTGTAGCAAATTAGGTGCGCTGTATGTAGAAACCGGGCAAATTGGGCGGGGAATTAATTTATTAACCAAAGGCTTAACTGCCGAGGGCATTGATGATTCTATTGTTTACGAGCTTAACTATCATTTGGGAATTGCTTATCGCCAGCAGCAGCAATTTGGTAAAGCAAAAGAACACTATCAAGCCGCAATTAATACCAATGTTTTCCCCCCGCTCAAGTTGGGCGCTTACAATAATTTGGGCAATTTGTTCAAAGATGAAGGAGATTTAAAATCTGCTGAAAAAGCTTACAAAGCAGCTTTAAAAATTGACCCCTATTTTGCTGTAGGTCACTACAATTTAGGACTGACGCTGAAGGCAGCCGGAAATTTAGCAGATGCGATCGCCTATTACCGACAAGCGATAAAAATCGATCCCGAACACGCCGAAGCTCATCAAAACTTGGCAGTAGCCTTGCTGAAGATTGGCAAAATGCCAGAGAGTTTAGCAGAATTCAAAAGAGCGATCGCCCTTCACGAACAGCGCCGCCCATTTGAAGCAGAACGCCTGCGCCGGGGACTGCAAGAAATGGGTTTAATGTAACTGAAATTATGGCTTTTATGGGCGGGCAGGATGCCCACCCCACAATCAAATTCTCGTGGAACAGGCCGGAAAGCCTGTTCATTAAAAATATTCCAAGATATGAGATACAACCAGTAAAATCAAGCAATTATCTCCACTTTGCCGCTATCCAAATCGTAGCGACCCCCAACAACTTTAACCTTGCCCGCTTTGACAGCTTCAGCTAAAATAGGCGACGAGGATTGTAACTGATTTACATTCATTTTCACATTAGCTCTGACTGCGTTATCCCACGCATCGCCTGTTTGACCTTTGGTCGAATCAACTGCTGGTTTAATCGCCGCCACCAAAGTGCTAATGTGACCAGGCACAGCTTTGCCATCTAAAGCTGCTTTAACAGCACCGCAGCGTTCGTGACCCAGAATTACTAATAGTGGCACGCCTAATTCTAAGGCCGCATATTCTATATTTCCGAGAACCACATCGTCGAGAAAATTGCCAGCTACTCGGATATCAAATAAATCCCCCAATCCTTGGTCGAAAATAATTTCGGGAGCAACGCGCGAATCAGAACAAGCCAGGATGGTTGCAAACGGATGTTGACCCTGTGCTACTTCTACAATCCGCGATCGAGCTTGGTCGGGAAATGTCCGTTTTTGCTCAATGTAGCGTTGATTCCCCTCCATCAATTTCTTGAGAGCACCGTCGGGAGTCAGGTCAGAGATTGCCTCTGCTTTTGCTGCTTGGGCTTGTAAAATCACTGGTGCCAAGCTTGCCGCGAGCATCCCTGCACCAGCCTTCAACATTAAATTGCGTCGCGAAATCATGCTTTTTTTCCCCTTTCAGTCATTGCTTATAACTCGGTTCAATTTTTTCTATTTTCTAGCATAATATCTACCACAACCTCACTCAGACTTTTTTGATTTTTCTTTACACGCAGCTCCGGCAAAATGTAAACTTCAAAAAAGTGACCTATTTTTATTTCATTCATATTTTATTTAGTAAAGTCAACTGCGGTCATCCTTCTACCGGGATGCTAGAATGTATCTAAAACGACTATTTTTTATCAATGGCTCGAAATGTCATACGTCGCCAGCATTCATATCTATCCGGTCAAGTCCCTTGACGGCATAGCAGTCAGTCAAGCAACTATTCTAGCCAGCGGAGCTCTAGAAGGCGATCGCTCTTTTGCAATCTGCGATGCAGCAGGAGAATTGGTTAACAGCAAGCACAACAGCGGAGTCTGTTTTCTACGCTTATCCTTTGACATTAAAAAGAGAATTGCCGGCCTGAAAATTCAAGGCACCGAACAAGAAATATTTTTTCATGTAGATAGAGAACGCTTGGGAATAGAATCTTGGTTGAGCAATTACTTCGGTTTCTCCGTCAAGTTAATTGAAAACTTGCTGACTGGTTTTCCCGACAATCTTGCTGCACCAGGGCCAACCATTATCAGTACCGAAACAATTGCCGAAGTTGCATCTTGGTTTCCGAGAGTTTGCGTTAACGAGATGCGCCATCGCTTGCGAGCTAATATTGAAATAGGGGATGTCCCAGCTTTTTGGGAAGACCAACTTTTCTCACAATCTGATGAAATTGTTAGGTTTAAAATAGGAACAGTAATATTTGAAGCTATTAATCCCGGTCAGCCATGTATCCTATCTACGCGAAACTATGGGGCGAAAGCAGGCGATCTAAATTTTAAAAATATACTAACAGCCAAGCAGAAGGAAATCATGCCTGACTTGGTAAAAAAAGGGCATTTAAATCACTTTAGTCGGCTGATAGTTAACACGCGACTCGCACCTCAAGCAGCAGAAAAAATATTACACATAGGAGACGAAGTTCAAATTATCACCGTCAGCAACTCTCTATTGAATACCATTTCTGATTAGTTGTAGGTTACGAGTCTGATCGAGCCGGCGGCAACTCCAAAGAAAGTTGACCCAAAACACCAGTTCTAAAATCGTTTAACATCTGTCGCGCCGTTCGTTCGACATCTCCTTTATACTTGTCTTTTGCGACCTCGTGCAAATAATCTTCACCATTACTAGATGCTGGATCTAATTTATACCTGGATTTGAAACCAGATAGTGATACCAACGTGTCATCAGTCGCCTCCAGCCCTTGGAGCAAATCTACCATCGCTGCTGCTACTACCTGGTTGTCGTAAGCTGCTTCGCCAATATCTTCGCAAATAGCTAATTTTATGGCATTTTCTTGATTGTTAATTCGGGTTGGGATCACTCCGGGCGCGTCTAATAATTCAATTTCATCAGAAATGCGAATCCATCGGAGCGATTTAGTTACTCCAGCTCTGCGGGCACTATCTACCACTCTCCGCCCTAACAGCCGATTAATTAGAGCAGATTTTCCGACATTGGGAAAGCCCATCACCACTGCACGGACTGGACGGGGCAGCATACCTCGATCGAACCTTCTTTTATTTAGCTGCACCCCAGCATTCTGCACCGCATCCGCCACATCATCTACTCCTTGACCGTGCTCGGCATTAGTAAAATACGCAGTTTCCCCCTGAGCCTCAAACCATGTTTCCCACGCCTCGCGCGATCGAGGCGTAATCATATCCATGCGGTTGATGACCAATACTCGCGGCTTGCCACCCACCCAGCTCGGCATTTGGGGGTGATAAGTAGCCAATGGAATGCGGGCATCTCGGACTTCGAGCACCACATCTACCCGCTTTAGCTGTTCTTTTAATGCCCGTTCAGCTTTGGCAATGTGACCGGGATACCAGTGAATTTTCATTAGTTAGTTGACTGTTGACTGTTGACTGTTGACTTTTGTTACTTGTTAGTTGTTATTAGTTAGTTGTTATTAGTTAGTTGACAGTTGTTATTGGTTAGTTGTTGAATGACAACAGTCAACTGTCAACTGCCAACTGCCAACAGTCAACAGTCAACTGACAACTGTCAACTGACTAAGGCACAATCAAAACTGCACAAGGAGACAGATTGATCACCCGATTGGTAACGCTGTCAGACGCCCCCTCATCGGTTAAACCCATCCCCCGACAGCCCATCACAATCAAATCGGCCCCAATTTCGTCAGCCACATCGCAAATCGTGAAAGCAGGTTTGCCTTCCCGTTCGATGATTTCAGCTTCAATTCCCTGCTGGGAAAACATCGATTGGGCCTCAGAAAGAAGTTTGGCGACTGCTTCGGGGGAAGTCATCACCTCTCGCGCGGGGGCGTCGGCCTCCTCGGCTGGGGGCTCGACTACCGAGAGAATAACTAAGCGAGAACCGTAGGTTTTCACGATATTGACCACCTTTTCGGCAGCTTCGCGGGCTTCTCGGCTTTGATCTACAGGAAATAAGACAGTCTTGAACATACTGCGCATCTCCGGGACGCGGACTCCGATAAAATGTTTACGTTGAGCCAATCAGTGCCGTTTGTTTCATCTTCCGTTTTTTGTACGGACGCGGTTGAATGCGTCCGAGGCCCAAGTGCAAGTGACCAGTGCCGCCATTTCAACGGAATTCGACAAAAACACACATATTAGGAGGTTAATCCTGTGACAAAAAAAACTGTAGCAAATTTATCGGCATCGGACTTATCGGGCAAACGGGTATTGGTACGGGCGGACTTTAACGTGCCGCTCGACAACGGCAATATCACCGATGATACTCGCATCCGGGCGGCTCTGCCGACAATTCAAGATTTAGCGTCCAAGGGCGCTAAGGTGATTTTGTGCAGCCACTTCGGCCGTCCCAAGGGTGTGACAGAGAAGTTGCGCTTGACGCCGGTTGCTGTGCGCCTGTCGGAATTGTTGGGTAAAGAAGTCAAAAAGACTGATGACTGCATCGGTGATGAAGTCGCTGCTACAGTCGCCGGGATGCAAGATGGCGATGTGCTGTTGCTGGAAAATGTTCGCTTCTATCCAGAGGAGGAGGCAAACGACCCGGAATTTGCTAAGAAGTTAGCTTCTGTGGCCGATTTGTATGTCAATGATGCTTTTGGTACGGCTCACCGGGCTCACGCTTCTACTGAAGGCGTTACTAAGTACCTGAGTCCTTCTGTGGCTGGGTTTTTGATGGAGAAGGAACTGCAATATCTCGGCAGTGCGATCGACAATCCTCAGCGTCCTTTAGCTGCTATAATCGGCGGTTCTAAGGTTTCCAGCAAGATTGGAGTCATTGAAAAACTGCTCGAAAAGTGCGACAAACTGCTGTTGGGCGGTGGCATGGTTTTCACCTTCTACAAAGCTCGCGGCTTGAACGTTGGAAAGTCTTTGGTGGAAGAGGACAAGCTGGAACTGGCTAAGTCTTTGGAAGCTAAGGCGAAGGAACGGGGAGTTGCTTTTCTGTTACCTACTGATGTGGTAGTTGCTGACAAGTTTGCTGCTGATGCTAACACTCAAACTGTCTCTGTTGAAAGCATCCCCGACGGTTGGATGGGTTTGGATATCGGCCCGGATTCAGTAAAAACTTTCCAAGATGCTTTGGCCGATTGCAAAACTGTTATCTGGAACGGGCCCATGGGCGTGTTTGAGATGGAGAAGTTTGCTGTGGGAACTGAAGGTATCGCTCATTCTTTGGCGGGACTTACTAAAACTGGTACTACCACCATTATCGGTGGTGGTGACTCGGTGGCGGCTGTTGAACAGTTAAATTTAGGTGAACAAATGAGCCACATTTCTACTGGTGGCGGTGCTAGTTTGGAGCTGCTCGAAGGTAAGGAATTGCCTGGTGTTGCTGCTTTAGATGAAGCTTAATTAAGTTAAGTAGGGCGGGCTTGGCCCGCCTTGCTGTCAGCAGGTCTATATCCTTGGCTGCAAATCATTTTTTTGAAGATTTAGCGCAGAGGGCGCCGAGAACGAATAGCAAGAGAAAAGAGAGAAGGATATCGGTTTAAAGTCTATAGTTTGCTAGTATAATTTGTTTGAAGTAGCAGTGAGGTTTGTTTGTGAAACTTAAACTCTTGGCAACTGTAACGGCAAGTTTAGCTTTGTTTGGGCTGGTAGCTCCCGTTAAAGCTCAAAATCCCGATCATGTTAGGCAATTGCTGGAAACTAAAGAGTGCGAGGGCTGTGACTTGAGAAATGCTGATTTGTTCAAGGCTAGCTTGTACAGAGCTAATTTAAGAGGAGCCGATTTAAGCGGAGCAAATCTTTATGAAGCTAATTTGCTAGAAGCGGACTTAAGTGATGCTAATTTGGCAAATGCTAACTTAGTTAATGCCGAGATGTACGGTGCTGAATTGAATGGTGCTAATCTGCGAAATGCGGATTTGTCTAATGCTTTTTTGGGGCGAGCGAATCTGACGAGTGCGGATTTGCGCGGTGCTAAACTTTTTAATGCCAATCTGGGGGAAGCTTATCTGCTGCAAGCTAATTTGTCGAATGCAGATTTGAGGCGTTCGCTGTTGTTTAGAGTTAATTTGAATCGTGCGAATTTAAGCGGAGCGGATATGTCTTTCGCCGATGTGCGCGATACTAATTTGCAGAATGCTATTTTGTCAAATACTAGGCTTCCTAGGGCTCAATTGACCGGGACAAATATTGATGCGGCGAATAACGTGCGGCAAGCTGATTTGGAACGTGCCAACTTGCGAGGTACGAATTTGGGGCCTGGGGTTTGCGTGATCACTACTTTTCCTTATTGTGTTTTGAATGTGGAATAATCTGCTTGCTGAGTGCGTCAGCCTCCATTTTTTTTGCAGCTACGGGAATTTTTGCTCCCGCCCAAAAACCGATAGAAGCCTCCGACTTAAGTCGTGGAAAGAGCAAAATTTTAGACTAAAGTTGTAGCTCCCAGATGAATCTGTGGAATAAATCTAAAATCTAAAATCGACTGACCCGGCCCAAAAACCGCTAGAAGTCTCCGACTTAAGCCGTGGAAAGATCAAAATTTTAGACTAAAGTTGTAGCTCCCAGATGAATCTGTGGAATAAATCTAAAATCTAAAATCTAAAATCGACTGACTGGCGGGCTGGCGCACCCTAGGTTGAGATCCGAGTTAAGTTTGAGGCGGTTTGTACCCTCTTTCGAGGGCAAATCTCACAAGCTGTGCCCGATTTTCTAGCTGTAATTTGCTGAAAATGCTGCCTAAATGAGCTTGCACAGTCCGGGGGCTAATAAACAGCCGATCGCTAATTTGTTTGTTAGTATAACCCTGGATAACCTCCCAAAAAACTCTTTCCTCGGCTGGTGTTAAAGGCAAAGGTGCAGGTGCTGGCAATACTGCCACAAATTGTGGTTCCACCGCCCTACCGCTAGAAGTTTGAAGCAGTCGGACAATCTCGGCGTGAATCCGGTGAGAGCGCTCTAACTGCGCCTTTACCTTAGCTAAGATTTCTTCAGACTGAAAAGGTTTTACCAGATAATCGTCAGCGCCGATCGAATGACCTTCAACTTTTGACTCAATCTCCCCTTGACCAGACAAAAATATAAACGGAACTAACTGTCCCAAACGGGTAGTTCGCAAACGGCGACAAAACTCAAACCCGTCCATTTCCGGCATCATCACATCTGAAATTACCAAATCTGGGGGGGCATTTTCAAACATTGAGAGCGCCTCCACCCCTGAATTAGCGCATTCCACCCGATATCCCTGACTTTCCAAGTACATTGCTAAGACTGTTTGACAGTCTGCTTCGTCGTCAACCACTAATATTCTTTCCATGACAGGCTTGCACCAATTCCAGTTGGACAGTTCTTGAAACTGCCAGTCCCAAAGTAGGAACTTAAATGAGTTTACCTCCTGCAACTGGATAAAGGCTCACAATTTCAAGACGCCACACTTTCTCAAATAGTCCAATTAGGAGCGCCTAGCGCATAAAAGCGGAAGCAGTAGAGCAATATGGGGAATATCCTTATTTGATTCGCATATCATCAAAAGCTACAACTTTTTATGAGGAAGCGTGAACTTTTATGCAGAAAATAGAAGGTAAAAGAAAGAATTTAATCCTATAAAACTGAAATCTGGGTGACACTTATACTATTCCTAGACCCGACATTGAAAGGTTTTTAGAGTTTTCAGGTTCGGATACAGGTACAAAAGGGACAGCGCGAGCAGCTCCTGCTGCTGGGGGCGGCGCGAACCAACTCGGGTCGGCAACCAACATACTTTCAATTATCGGTGCGGGTTCGGGGCGGCTGAACAGATACCCCTGCATGATATCGCACTGATGTTGTTTCAAAAAATCTAGTTCTGCTTCTGTTTCCACTCCCTCAGCAATTACTGTCATATTCAAACTGTGACCAAGTAAAATTACTGCTGTAGTAATAGCAGCATTTTGAGTATCTTCGCTGGCATTACGGACGAAAATTCGATCAATTTTTAAAGTGTCAAAAGCAAATTGCTTAAGATATCCTAAAGTAGCGTAACCGGTGCCGAAGTCGTCAATAGCAATCCGAATTCCTAGAGCTTTAAGTTCGTTTAAAGTAGCGCCTGCTACAGTCGCATTTTCCACCAAAGCGCTTTCGGTCATTTCTAATTCTAAATTAGCAGGCTCTAAACCTGTAGTTTCCAATATTTGGACGATTCGCGCTTTTAGTTCCGGGTCCGACAACTGCCGGGCCGACAAGTTTACTGATATTGTAAAGGGCGAAAACCCCGCCGCCAGCCAACTAGCGGCTTGAGCGCAAGCTGAAAGCAGTACCCACTCGCCAATCTGAATAATTAAACCTGTTTCTTCTGCTAAGGGAATAAATTCGCAGGGAGAAATTATACCTCGATCGGGATTTTGCCAGCGCACTAAAGCTTCAGCGCCGATAACTTTGCCGGTAGCAATATTCACTTGTGGCTGATAATATACCTGAAACTCACCTTGTGCCAAAGCGTGGCGCAACAAAGCTTCGAGAGCAAACTTTTCAGGAGAGAGGGTCGTAACCTTAGTGGAGTCGTTAACTAAATCTTTGAGTCTGGCTTCTGCTTGGTGAAGCGCGACTGTCAGCGGTTGAGTAATAGTTTGCCGTTTCAAGACGCGAGAAGCAATTGCTCCTAGCAATTCAGCTTTGGTAAACGGCTTTGTCAAGTAATCGTCTGCGCCCAATTCCATCCCCCGACGAAAATCGGTTTTGTCACTTTGAGCCGTGAGGAAAATAAATGGAATTGTTGCAGCTAGCGAGTTTTGCCGCAGAGTCCGCAACACGTCATAACCGTCGAGTTCCGGCATCTGCACGTCGCACAAAATTAAATCCGGTATCTCCGAAAGTGCCATCTGCACCCCAGCTCGACCGTTTTCAGCCGCAATGACCCGGTAGCTGTGAGATTCCAGGAGTTGCAGAAGAGTTTCCCGGATTAATTCGTCGTCCTCAATTACCAAAATTTTGAGCATGATACTTAGATAACAGATGGCACTCTATATCAACCTGACTAACTCTAGCATATTCAAACTAACGAATTACCGAGTCGGCCAATTAGCCAATAAACGATTAGCCAAATGGCTGAATATTTTACTTCGGTTCTTAAGTCACAATAAAAACACTGCTAAAATAGGGAAGAGTTCGATCTCTTTCAAGAGCAGAAAACTTCTGGGCCCTACTCGTTTGATAAATTTTTATTACAAAATACCCCCGTTTCTCATTAAAAAAAATTCAGCCAACAGTTTCAGTGCGCGGATGGCGGAAATTACTCAGGCAATCACTTATATGATGTCCGGTTAATTGTTCATAAGTAGGTGGACAGGAAAAAAATACACTATGTAACGCTAAGTCTTGAGCTAGCTAGACTTAAACTTGAAACGCTTTGTAGTCCGTCCTTCAACTCGACTTCT
>NZ_JAUBQU010000082.1:0-29337 GCF_036701435.1 Microcoleus sp. Pol12A5 | reverse complement strand
TATGAATTACGCACTTGATTTACCTAAATACTTCATCTTATCATGTTTTAGGTTGAAATTAAGATGCGTTTACCCTGGACGAATTGGAGGATTTTAAATAGATATAAAGTTATAATATTATCAATTTCCTATTACCAATTCCCCCTTACCAATTTATATGAGTTTCCAATACAGCGCCGCCCTAGTGACTTTAGCAGACCTTGATAAGGAAGTTCTCGTTAAATTTTACAAAAATTTTCTAGACATAGAACCAAACCCTTACATTCCCAATACTTATGCTGAATTTCAACTCCCAGGCTTAAGACTCGGCATATTCAAACCCAAAGATTCCCACAAATCGGAATTTGCAAATCGAGCAAAAACAGGCATGAGTCTGTGTTTGGAAGTCAGCAACCTCGAAACTGCGATCGCCAGAATTTGGGCTTTAGGTTATCCGCCCAACGGAGAAATTATCAAATCTTCTCACGGTCTAGAAATCTATGCCTTCGATCCTGCAGGCAACCGCATAATTTTACATCAATCTAATGAAAATGTAGGATGAGAGCTAATTATTCGTCAATACGGTTCAGTTAATTTTTTTTATCCGAATAGAGCTTTGGGCGAAGCATAAGCCCTTCGGCCAGGCACGCGCCTTCGCAGTATCTATTTATTTTTCAGAGTGTTTTGTCTCCATGAGTGTCTTATCCCAAGCGTATTGCGCTATAAGATACAGTGTTTTTTGACGAGTTTGCCGTTTACGATCGTCCCAATTACTCCTGTTCTACCCGATCGCACGCCTGGAATTTTGAGGCGGATACGGTAAAGACAATTACTTGCAGTTCGGCAATTGCATTTTTCAAACAAACTCGGCGAGATAGGGGCTGTAATCTTTAGCCGATATCAGATGCCAATTGGTATTACCAACTAGCCTTAAGACCTGCTCGTGATACTGTACCAAAGTCGGACGGTGACCGACACTGATAAAGGCAGTTCCTGTTTCTTTGAGCAACTGATAGAGCCGTCTCTCGTTAGCCACATCCAATGCACTCGTTGATTCATCCAAAATAGCGTAGCGAGGTTTAGTCAGCAGTAGGCGTGCAAATGCTAACCGTTGTTGTTCTCCTAGTGACAAAACATCAGCCCATTCCAATTCCACATCAAATCCACCTACCCGTTCTGGCAAATGGGAAAGATTGACTTGTTCGAGTACTTCGTGCAGTTGTTCATCCGTAACTTGACCGCTGGTGTTGGGATATAGCAATTGGCTGCGTAAGTCCCCTAGCAGCATATAAGGCCGTTGGGGCAAAAACAGCGTTTCCTCCGGTTTAGGACGAACAATGCAACCCGTACCCGCATTCCACAATCCTGCGATCGCTCGCATTAACGAACTCTTGCCAGCGCCAGAAGGTCCAACAATCAAGACGCTTTCACCCTGCCCCACCTTGAAAGATAAATCTCTAACTAAGATTCGCTCATAGTTAGGCGTCTCTAAGGTAACCCGTTGGAGGGCTAGATAGTGCTGTTCCACAACATCAATCGTTGCCATGCCGGCTTGAGGTGCTGCCATTTGCTCGGACAGAACCCGATCAAATGTTCCTAAACGATTAATCTGAGTGGTAAAGTTAGTTAGCATATCAAAATTCTCGGCAATAAAGCCCAGGGCACTTAAAATAGACACAAACGCTCCAGAAGCTTGCGTTACCTGCCCAAAATCTATCTGACCCGCAAAGTATCGAGGAGCTAAAAAAACTATAGGTAAATTTGTAAATATCATCCCGGTTCCTTGCGTAAAGAAACCAACGTTACGCTGCAAGACAATCAGGTTATTAAAATTATTCAAGACTTGATTAAATCGCTGTGATACTGCACTAAATTCACGCTCTTCACCTCGGTAAAATGCAATAGATTCACTGTGGTCTCGAACATGAACTAAACTATAGCGAAAATTTGCTTCTCGTTGTAACTGATTGAACTTTAATCTACTTAATCTCTTACCTATAAAGATAGTGAAAACAGTTTTAAAAGCAGCGAGTATCAATACAACTAAAGTCAGTGCCTTGTCAATTGTAAAGAGAACGCCAAGAAAAGAAATTATTGTGACAACTTGGTTGAATAATAATCCCCAAATATCAATATTTTGCTTAACAAACAAATTAACGTCTTCAGCCAAACGCTGATCGGGATTATCAACCTTATCATTGAACTTAATTTTGTAGAAACCTTGATTGCTAAAATATTTCTTCAGTAAGTGATTCGTTAGCCACTTTCGCCAGTAGAGTTGCAGTACATTTTGCGAATAGAAGAAGAAAACCATAATGGGCGTGAATATGGCAAACAGACCCAATAGCATCAGCCACATCTTATAGAAGTCTGAAACATTCTTTCCCGTGACTGCATTCATCAAGTCTCGCATAATATAGCTCTGGACTATGCCCACAGCATTGAAACCTAGCATTAATAACATTACGAGGGCGAACAACCCCCTAGCTCCCCATTTTTCTCTGGAAAAGAAGTAGGGGTTGGCGATCGACCAAAACTGCTTTACCGACTGCTTCAATTGATTCATCTTTTCTTATGGGTAAAAAAATTGTGCTTTGGTGGAAACTACCTGTAGCGGATGGGGCAATTCTCATCGTTCTTGTCCATCAGCGACACCTGGTATGGGTGATGCTCCCGTGGTACTTCCCTAATGATGCTCGGATCACTTCAGGATTTCTATCTTAAGGTAGATGACACATTTTAAACTTCAGTAAGTTTACGAATTTTAAATCAATACGGTTCAGTTAATTTTTTTTTGTCCGAAGAGAGCTTTGGGCGAAGCATAAGCCCTTCGGGCAGGCACGCGCCTTCGCTGTATCTATTTTTCACAGTGTTTTGTCTCCGTGAGTGTCTTATCCCAAGCGTATTGAATTATTGGTGAAGTCTCGATCTTCTCTTCTCTTCCTACCCTACCCTTCGGGAACCCCTGCGGGGAACGGGAACGGCTTCGCCGAAGGCGTCTTCGCGGTTCGTTCAAAAAAACCTCGAGTTCACAACCCGCTGAGGATTGCGATATAAGTTATGCAATTGCTTGACCACTTTCGCAATCACATGGTCAAACCCGCCTCTAAAACTCAAAACGGAATTAACTATCTAATCAGTTCAGCAAAACTATAAAAACTGATAATTAATAACAACAAAGCTGTCAGATGAGTTAGTTGAAATTGAGGCCGCGGGCCGATAGATTCCCGCACCAAAATTGAAAAAGAGGAACCAATTATATAACTCAGAGATAGCGTTAAATACTGCCACTGTAATGTTACACTCCACAGCCCGAGCAAAATCATCGCCAAAGTTAACATTACCAACTCAACAAAGCGAGGCGGATTGTGCTGAGTAGACAGAATCAAAGTGTCCAACCAATATTGCCAAGGTCTCATGTTTTAGCGATCGAGCTTTTAGATTTAGCCTTCTAGCTTAACCTACGATCGCCATTCAGTTTGTTGCTGCAAACACCTTAAAGCCTCCGCCGTCTCAACCTGCGGAAATTGCCCGTAAAAGCGACTGACACTGTAAAAAGGGTGAGGAGTCTCCAGAACAATCAACTTCTCGCCCATCTGGGCCAAAAATCCCATCAAATCTGCCGGTGCGACAGGCGCGCAAATCCACAAAGCCGCCGGTTGCTGCGACTCCACAGCCTTAGCCGCCACAGCCATCGTCATCCCCGTAGCAATGCCGTCATCTACCAAAATCGCCAAAGCCCCAGTCGCGCTGATATTTGGGCGTCCAGGAGACAAATCTGCCAGCAGAGATTGAGCATTATTTTGAGCCCGGGGCAGGGCTGATTTTTGCAAGCGTAAATTGTGCTGCTTTTGCTTTTCCCAGAGGACGTGACCGTCAGCAGTTGCAGCCCCGATCGCCAATTCTAAATTATCTGGGCGAGTAATTTTCTTGGCGACAACCACATCCAAAGGACAGCCCAACCGACGCGCAATCGGCACAGCAACGGGCAAACCCCCGCGCGGCAAGGCGTAAACAATCGGTTTCACCGCCTTCTGTGTCGTTAAACTCAACTTGCCGAACTCGTCCACAACTGCCTCGGCCAGTTTTTCGCCTGCATCGGCGCGATCGTCAAAAAACGGGTTAGAGAACATATTTTTGCCTGTACGAGCTCAACCAAACAATTGGAGATTGTGCCAGTGTTAATTAAATATTGTGCGTGAAGCGCAGCTATCCCGTAGGGAATCGACAGCATCGCACACAAGCTTCTAGCCAATCTCAAATCACCAAACCCGATCTAAACTATAAACTCTAGACTCCAAAATCTCTCCCTAATTGTAAAATTTATGTCCAGCGACTTGCAACTGAGCCTTTTTGACAACAATCAAAGTGCCACTTTCCAAACAGACTCAATACCAGCAAATGCCAAAATTCCCATTCCTCCCGGCACTTATCAAAATATGGAACAAATCGGCGAGCACTGCAACCGCTGCTACCGCTGCGAATTGGGCAACAGCCGCACTCACGCCGTCATCGGGCGCGGCAATCCTCAAGCCTCAATTTTGATTGTGGGAGAAGCGCCCGGACAAAACGAAGACGAAACCGGATTGCCCTTCGTCGGGCGATCGGGCAAACTGTTAGATAAGATTTTAGAATCCGTGGGATTGAGTGCAGAAACCGACGTATTCATTGCCAACGTCATCAAATGTCGCCCTCCCAACAACCGCCCTCCCACAGCAAAAGAAATCGAAGCTTGCAAACCATACTTGCTCGAACAAATTCGCATCTTAGACCCCAAAATTATTTTATTAACCGGTGCAACAGCCCTCAAAGGTTTGTTAAGCGACAAGCGACCAATTAGTAAAATCCGAGGTCAATGGATTGAATGGGAAAATCGTTTGTGTATGCCTATTTTTCACCCATCGTACTTGTTGCGAAATCCCTCCCGTGAACCGGAAACTCCGAAATGGTTTATGTGGCAAGATATGCAAGCTATCAAGGCGAAATTGGATGAATTAAAATAGCAATTATAATAACTTTTTGTTTTTGCGTTGTATGGGCGGGTTTCACAAACAATAATTGTCTAAAACAGATAATATCGTAAACCCGCCCCTCCGGTAAATCGCTTAACCAAAAATTTGTGGATTTTCTGATACCTCTGTCAGGAACAGGCATCTTGCCTGTTCCACAATAAAATTATTTTCTGTCAGGAACAGGCAAGATGCCTGTTCCACAATAAAAATTATTTCATGTGGGGAGTAGGGGTTGGGCGTCTCGCCCGCCCGCAAGATGGGGAGCGTGTCATTTTTGCGATGAGTATAAATACTGGTTAACCCCACCATGACTTTTTTTGCCGATCATCAGTATCAATAGTCGCAACAGTTTTTATATAGCCCAATGGCTTATGCTCGCTTGACTTCGCAGCCCCTGTGGATAATTAAATCAATGTCAGATCCACGCCTGACTTACATTTAATTCGACTTTTTTATGATCCTTGCCCCGCGTAAGCTTGTAGTATCGTTCCAAAAACTGTCCGGAGTATTGCAGTATAATAGGGAATAATTATCATCTCTTCCCACTTGATATATAATCATGAACAACTTTATTGAAGCTATTGGTGGACTAATAGGAATCCTAGCTTTTGTGAAAGGCATTATTGAGTTCGTAGAACTCAATAGGATAAGTAGATATGAGAAGTTTCATGAGATGAGCAAAAGATTCGATGAGAACGAGTCAATCCAGAAAGTCTGTGAGCTTTTGCATGATAGCTCTAGCAGCATATCAGTCACAAAACAGGAAAAAGAGGTATTTATCTGCTTTTTGGAAGAGATTTACTTTATGATTATGTCTGGTATAATGAAAAAGGAAATTGCACTGTACACATTTGGCTATTATGCAAGAGAAGCAATGCACAGCCAAAGATTTTGGCACGATCTTGATAGGGGAGAAGAGTATTACACAGTATTCCATAAATTCTGTCGAATGGTCTCTATCTTTGAGCCAAGCAAACTCGGAGTCAAGGAAACGCTGAAATACTGAGCACCATGAAGATAAATTCTTAGGTCACAATGTACTTTTGACGGGTTATCCTTTGATTTAGAATTGAGTATTTCCTAATTTAGAAGGTCAAACATCTTCGGAATTTCCAACTTATCTATTTCCACCTCATGATTTATTAACAGCGGACATTATACTAGATATTATAAAAAAGGTGTTATTAAAAAAAGAGGTAAAAGTAATGACACAGGTATAAGTCCTACAACCATCGGCACTCCAACCCAAGGGTTAGAACTAACAAAAGACATGAAGCCACTCCCATCCAGACTGTTAATTAGACCCCAACCAACAACCAACCGCAAGATGCCTGTTCCACAATAAAATTATTTTCTGTCAGGAACAGGCAAGATGCCTGTTCCACAATAAAAATTATTTCATGTGGGGAGTAGGGGTTGGGCGTCTCGCCCGCCCAAAAATACAATTTAGTTGCGGGACAACTTATTTTTTGCCTGACAATCTCGCAACCACAAACGGATAGCCTCAGCAATTGCGCTTTTCTCGCTATCTTGCTCAAATAAAGGACGAATATCCGCCCCATTACCAAACCGAGAAACAATTTTTGCCAACTCCCAGCCGTTCTCCGTTTGATTTAAAAACAGCCAATGATATTGCTCAATTTCAACTCGTTGTCCCCCGCGATACTGCCGTTCCAAAGTAGTAATGAAAACTTGACTGGCATTTTCAGGAAGTGCATCTTCAAAATTTAAAGGTAGCGGTTCAAACTCCGGCCGGCCGGCTAAAATTATTTGAGGCAGCGCGTAACCGGACGGTGTGTTTTTGTTAGGAGAAAAGTGCGATCGCACAATTACGCGATTAGCATAACTAGGCAAATCTTGCAACAGGCGATCGACCAAAGTTTCTAAATCAGCGGCACAGGGCGATCGCACTAACAAACCATACCGACTGGCATTGATACTGTTAGTATGATTTGTCATAAAATCAACTGCAAAAGTCGGAGTTGCAACCGCAGATATCAGCAGATAAACACAGATAAACGCAGATAAAATTTTATTGGCGTTCATCGGCTTTTATCGGCTGTAAAAAACAACATTTCTATTGTTACTCCAACTCTTCACAAATACGGGTAAAAGCCGCCACTGGATCGGGCGCAGCAGTAATTGGCCGCCCAATCACCAGATAATCCGCACCAGCTTTCAAAGCAGCCTTTGGAGTCATCGATCGTTTTTGATCCCCTCCATCGGCCCATTTCGGACGCACACCGGGACAAACTAACAGAAAATCATCCCCGCAACTCATTCTTAACTGTTCCACTTCTTGCGGAGAACAAACAGCCCCAGCTAAACCCGTTTCCTTAGCCAACAATGCCATATGCAAAGCATATTCCGGCAACTCCAAAGGTATTTTCAACTCAAAAGCCAACTGTCGCGAATTCAAACTCGTCAACAGAGTAATTGCAATCAACTTAGGACTGGGTTTATCCACAGCCGCCCCTTCAGTCAAAGCCAACTGTGCCACTTTCAAAGCATCTTTACCACAAGTAGAATGGATAGTCAATAAATCCACATTATACTTAGCAGCAGCCCGACAAGCACCAGCTACAGTATTCGGGATATCGTGAAACTTCAAATCGAGAAAAATCCGCTTTTCCCGCTGTTTTAAAATTTCCAAAATCCCCGGACCGGAACTCACAAACAATTCCAAACCCACTTTCCAGAAAGATACTTGCGGCAGTTTGTCGAGGAGTGCGATCGCCTCTTCTTGACTCGAAACATCCAAAGCAACAATAATTCGATTATCAGCGTTCATCAGCATTCATCAGCCTTCATCTGCGGTAAAAAAATAGATTCAAGACACCAATCGCACAAACTTATTCTTCCCAACCTGCAAAACCTTACCGCATAAATCAGCCGGTGATTCAAAAGTAAGATTAACATCAGAAACTCGATCGCCCTCCAACTTCACCCCACCGCCCTGCATCAACTTCCGCGCATCACCGCTGCTTTTACAAAGCCCGCTAGCACTCAGAATATAAAACAACTTAGCCGGAAACTGCACACTTGCCAAGGAAAACTCGGGCACTGCATCAGCTTGTCCCGCCGCACCTTTAACCAGTGCCATTGCATCTTGTTGTGCGCGATCCGCTGCTTCCGAACCGCGATATTGGCGCACCACATCCACAGCCAAAAGTTTCTGTTTTTCTCGCGGATTTTCTGGCAATTCATTAAGTGGCAAATCTGTCAAGAGTTCAAAATATTGGGCGATCGAACTATCAGCAATTTTCTCCAACTTAGAATACATAGTCAGCGGGTCTTCCGACAAACCTACATAATTGCCCAAAGATTTCGACATCTTTTGTACGCCGTCAGTGCCGATCAAAATCGGCATCAGCAAACCAAACTGCGGTTTCATCCCAAAATGCCGCTGCAAATCTCTCCCCACCGCAATATTAAACTTTTGGTCGGTTCCCCCCAACTCAACATCAGCTTCCAAAGCCACTGAATCGTAACCCTGCATTAGCGGATACAGAAACTCATGCAGATAAATCGCGTTTTCCTGCTGCATCCGATTATCAAATCCCTCTTTAGCAAGCATCTGCTGCACCGTCATCGTCCTCAGCAGTTCCAAAATCTTCGCCAAATCCAATTTCGACAACCACTCGGAGTTGTAGCGAATTTCCAAACGTCCGGGTGTGTCAAAATCTAGAATCGGACGCACTTGGTCTAAATAAGTCTTGGCATTTTCCGCCACTTGTTCGGCTGTCAACTGGCTGCGCGCCTCTGATTTCCCTGTCGGATCGCCAATTCTTGCGGTAAAATCTCCGATGACCAGTACCGCTGTGTGACCGGCATCTTGAAAAGCCCGCAGCTTGCGGACGCAAATGCTGTGTCCCAGGTGAATGTCACTCCCTGTCGGGTCAATTCCCAGTTTGACGCGCAACGGTCGATCGACTTTTGCCAGCAGTTGGGCTAAATTTTCGTCAGGGTTGCTAGAATCAGGTCGATCTGGAAAAATCTCGCTGACGCCGCGGTAAAGCGCTGAAAGGTTAGGAGTTATCATCGGGAAGCGATCGTTCATCATAGTTTTGCCAAAGTGCAGCAGAATTAGTTACACTCACTGGTTGACGCATAAAAACATAACTATCAAGCTACTATAATCCCAAAGCTGACCGGCTTTCATTAGCTGACCCCGCCCAAAAACGGATACCAGCCCCCGACAACAGTCGTGGAGATCCCCAAATTTTAGACTCTTGTTCAAACCCCCAGATTCATCTGTGGAATAAATCTAAAATTTAAAATCTAAAATCTAAAATCGACTGACAGTCTTTCGGGTTCGCATCTAAAATTAAAAGTCTTAAACCCCAAATCGAGTGAGGAAGTGAAATCCACGTGTCAACCAACGCAGTCCGCAATAACACGGAAAACTCAGCCCCCGTATTTGAGTTTGTTCAGTCAGTCAGTAAAGTGACCGCCGGAACCATACTCAGCATGACAATGCTTGCCAGTTCCGTAGTCGCTGGCGGACTGGTTGGCTTAGCGATCAGCTTCCGCAATTTGCCAGATGTTCGCATCTTGCAAACCTACTCTCCCACAGAAACTACCCACATTTACGACATCAACGGCAAGCCGCTAGCCAGCATCCACGACGAAGCCAACCGGGATGTCGTACCCCTCGACCAAATCTCCCCCAACCTGAAACGAGCTGTTCTGGCGATCGAAGATAGCAACTTTTTCACCCACAAAGGCATCAACCCTGGCGGGATAGCCCGAGCTCTTCTAGTCAACCTAGAGAAAGGTAGAACCGTGGAAGGGGGCTCGACTATGACTATGCAGCTAGTCAAGAACCTGTTTCTTTCTCCCCAGTCAAAATTTAGTCGCAAGGTAGCTGAAGCGGTAATGTCTATCCGCTTGGAGCAAATTCTCAACAAAGACCAAATTCTGCAACTATACCTGAATCAAATCTACTTAGGTCACAACTTGTATGGCGTAGAGACAGCCTCTCGAAGCTATTTCAACAAGTCAGCAAGTAATTTGACTCTTTCAGAAGCAGCCATGCTGGCCGGCTTAATCTCTGCCCCCGAAGAATACAGTCCTTTCGTCAATTACAAGTTGGCAAAAGAGCGGCAAACAATCGTTTTAGGCCGCATGAAGGATCTTAAATGGATTACGCCCGCCCAAGAGATTGCTGCCCGCCAGGAAAAAATTAAGCTAGGCAAAATTACCTCTTTTGGCGGCTCTCAAGTTCCTTACGTAACACAAGCCGTAGTCCAAGAACTGACAAGGCGTTTCGGGCGAGATGCCGTGGTTAAGGGAGGAATGCGCGTTCAAACCACGATCGACCTCAAAATGCAGCGCATAGCCGAAGAAACCGTCAAAGCCTGGCACAATCGGCTTTACTACCAAGGGCTGTTTTACGATCGCGAGGAAGGTCAAATTGCCCTAGCCGCCGTCGATCCCCGCACCCACTTCGTCAAAGCAATGGTGGGCGGCGTCGATTACGAAAAGAGTCAGTTCAACCGCGCCATTCAAGCACGCCGCCAGCCAGGATCTTCTTTTAAGCCTTTTGTCTACTACGCTGCCTTTGCTAGCGGCAAATACGGCCCGGATTCAGTTGTGTACGACTCCCCTGTCGGCTACCGCGACGGCGACGGCTACTACTACCCTCAAAACTACGGCGGCGGCTTCTCCGGTGCAGTCAGCATCCGCAGAGCTTTGGAAGTCTCTCTCAACATTCCCGCCGTCAAGCTTGGCCAAGAAGTTGGATTGAATAAAGTGATTGAGATTTGCCGCGTACTCGGCATCAGAAGTCCGATGGAACCGGTGATTTCTTTGCCATTGGGTGCCGTTGACTTGACTCCTTTAGAAATGGCTGGAGCTTTTGCTACCTTCGCCAACAACGGCTGGCATTCTGACACCACGTTTATCGTGCAAGTCACTGACAGCAGCGGCAACGTCTTGCTCGACAATACGCCCAAACCCAAATTAGTTCTCAATTCCTGGGCGGCGGCATCTGTCAACAGCGCCCTGCAAGGGGTAATTAACAACGGAACGGCAAGGGCTGCTCAACTTGGGCGACCGGCTGCTGGGAAAACTGGTACAACTTCCTCAGAACGGGATATCTGGTTTGTAGGTTACGTGCCGCAGTTGTCGGTGGCTGTTTGGATGGGCAACGACAATTACAGACCGATGAGCTACGGTGCTACTGGCGGTACTATTGTCGCCCCTGTTTGGCGTGATTTTATGAGCCAAGCTTTGGAAGGCGTTCCCGCAGAAAGTTTCAAACCTGCTTCATCTTTTGAACGGCCTTAATTATCAGTCATTAGTCATTGGGCATTAGGCACTGGGCATATTGGGCATTAGGCACTGGGCATTGGGCATTGGGAATACTTTCTTTTTCTTCCTTCTTCCTTCTTCCTTCTGCTCACTATGATTGTTTTTCCAGCTCAGATTTCATCCGCTCCAGCGTTGAGTTCATTTGCTCAAACATCTGCTGGGGCGTGATACCAAATTGATTGAGCTGTGTTTTTAACTGCTCTACAGTCATCTGAGCCATGAAGTCCTCAGAAAGCTCAAAGCGCTTCATAAAAATACGGTAGCGCTCCATCATCGATTCCATCTGAGCGATGAACATTTTCTTGCCTTCGCGATCGAATTTGCCGTAACTGCCACCTAGTTTGATGAGAGATTGATAGTCTTCAAACAATAGCTTGGCTTCTTGCTGAACAATTTCTGAATCAAAAAATCCCATAGCTTCCCTAAATTTTTAATATTCAACTAATTTTGATCGAGGTGAGAAATCCCTCTGCTTTTTCTACCATTTTATCAGTTGCCGGAGGAAGTCCCTACCCCTTAAGGCACAAGAATAAGTAGAAATTTCCGTACAGCATAAGGGATGGGCATTGGGCATTGGGCATTGGGCTGGCGATGACAACGGTCAACTGTCAACTGACTTCAAACTTGACCGATGCGTTCTAGAGGCCAAAATCGCACGACAGCGCGGCCGATGATGTTCTGCTTAGGTAAAAATCCCCACCTGCTGGAGTCGTTGCTGTTGTTGCGGTTGTCTCCCATCACAAAGTATTCATTTTCTGGGACGCGATAAGGCCCCCACTGGTATTTAGGAGGTTCGGCAATATATTTTTCGTCGAGGGGTTTATCGTTGAGATAAACTAAACCTTTTTTAACGGCGACGGTTTGACCCGGTAAGCCAATTATCCGCTTGATGAATGCTTGGTCTTGGGTAAAGCCTTGTTCTTGCAACTTTTCGGGAGGGGCAAATACTACGATGTCGCCAGTTTTTGGAGGTTCGAGGTAGTAGGAGATTTTTTCGACTACGACCCGATCGCCCACGTGCAAAGTGGGTACCATAGAATCTGAGGGTATGTAGCGCGGTTCGGCGACCAAGGCTCGAATCACTATTGCTAAACTCAAAGCAATAATCACTATCTGAAGATTTTCTCGCTGCGACTTCCACGCTTTCTGCCACCAGCTTTCAGGCAGATTTTCTGCTACTTGTGTACCCAACTTGTTTTTTTCAGATGTCATGAAATTCCTCGCTAAATAGTTGCCACTAATTATCTAATTAAGCTCGCTCAGCATTTAAATTGCATCTCCAGAAATAATCAAACCATGAGCTGGCTGGACACGCGAACCAGCCCAAAACATACAATTTAAAGGCAGTACAGCTTACCCTTGAAGTCTGTCACTGTTAATTACTAGACGTGCAGTGCAGGCAGTCGCAAACAATATTGAAAAGCATCTGCGTTGTATCTGCGTTGCATCTGTGGTTTCCCTATCAATCAAAGATTTATGCCATAACTCTCCTCTTGGTATTAACTCATAAAAAAGGCAGAGAATTTAAATTCTCTACCTTTTTTATGTGAGGATTTTGAGTTGTTTGCGACTGCGAGATTGGTTATTTCCAAACTTAACTCGCGATCGCACTTACTCAAACTTACTCAGCGCCTTGGGGCAGCAATTCCCGCTTTTGACCTTGCAGCACCTTAACAATTCCGTCCTCGCCCACATCCACAACAGCGGTGTCGCCGTCTTTGATGCGGCCAGAAAGGATTTCCTCAGCCAAGCTGTCTTCCAGCAAGCGCATGATGGCGCGGCGCAGGGGTCGGGCTCCATAGCTGGGGTTGTAGCCTTCTTCTACCAGCCGTTCTTTGAATTTTTCGGTCACTTCCAGAGTGATTCCCTGTTCTGTCAAACGACCGAACACTTCTTTGAGCATGATGACCGCGATTTCTTTGACTTCTTCCTTGTTCAACTGGCGGAAGACGATAATTTCGTCGAGTCGGTTGAGGAATTCGGGGCGGAAGTAGTTTTTGAGTTCTTCGTTAACCAAAGAACGAATGCGGTTGTAATTAGCATCGGCTTGGTTGTCGCTGAACTCGAAACCGAGACCGCCGCCACCTTTTTCAATCACCTTAGAACCGATGTTTGAGGTCATAATCAGCAGCGTGTTTTTGAAGTCCACGGTGCGACCTTTGGCATCTGTTAAGCGGCCGTCTTCCAATATTTGCAACAGCATATTGAAGACATCGGGGTGGGCTTTTTCGATTTCGTCGAACAGAACGACTGTGTAAGGACGGCGGCGGACTGCTTCTGTGAGTTGGCCGCCTTCGTTGTAGCCGACGTAGCCTGGAGGAGAACCGATGAGTTTGGAGACGGTGTGCCGTTCCATGTACTCGGACATATCCAGCCGAATCATGGCGTCTTCGGAACCGAAGAAGTAGCCGGCTAGGGCTTTGGTGAGTTCGGTTTTGCCGACGCCGGTAGGCCCGGAGAAGATGAAACTGGCGATCGGGCGATTGGGATTTTTCAAGCCTACCCGCGCACGACGGATGGCGCGGGAAACGGCTTTCACTGCTTCTTCCTGCCCGATCAAGCGCTGGTGCAAGGTATCTTCCATGTGCAGCAGCTTTTCGGATTCGGATTCGGTCAGTTTGTTTACCGGGACGCCCGTCCAGCTTGCCACGATTTGAGCAATGTCTTCTTCGCTGACTACTGGCGATGGGTCGGTTTCGCCGGTGCGGGCCGAGTCGGTTTTTTTGGCTTGGGAAATAGCGCGAATTTCGGCTTTGATGGTCATTTCCCGATCGCGCAATTCGCCGGCTTTGTCAAAGTCTTGAGAACGCACCGCTTCGTCTTTATCTTTGAGGACTTGGCGGAGTTCTTTGTCAAGTTCTTTGGCTGCGGGGGGCAGTTGGGAGTTTATCAAGCGGACTCTAGAACCAGCTTCGTCTACCAAGTCAATTGCTTTGTCTGGGAGGAAGCGATCGGAGATGTATCGGTGAGAGAGTTTGGCTGCAGCTTCGAGGGCTGTATCCAAGATTTTCAGCTTGTGGTGCTGTTCGTAGCGTTCCCGCAAGCCGAAGAGAATCTCGATCGTCTCGTCAACGGTGGGTTCGCCGACCATGACGGGCTGGAAGCGCCGTTCTAAGGCTGCATCGCGCTCGATGTGCTTGCGATACTCGTCGAGGGTGGTAGCGCCGATGCACTGGAGCTCGCCTCTTGCCAAAGCCGGCTTGAGAATGTTGGCGGCGTCGATCGCCCCTTCAGCCGCACCTGCACCGATCAAAGTGTGCACTTCGTCAATCACCAAAATCACGTTACCCGCTGTGCGGATTTCGTCCATGATTTTTTTGAGGCGTTCTTCAAATTCGCCCCGGTATTTCGTCCCCGCAACCAGCAAGCCGATGTCGAGGGTAACAACGCGCTTTTCTTCGAGGATGTCTGGGATGTCGTTGTTAGCAATTCGCTGGGCCAGACCTTCGGCGATCGCGGTTTTGCCGACTCCGGGTTCGCCGATTAGCACCGGGTTGTTTTTGGTGCGGCGACCGAGGATTTGAATTACCCGTTCGATTTCTTTTTGGCGTCCGACTACTGGGTCTAGTTTGCCATCGACCGCCATTTGAGTCAGGTTGGCTCCAAATTCGTCGAGGGTTGGGGTTTTGGTGCGAGCGCCGCCGCCAGTGGCTGCGACTTCTGCGGTTTCTCCCAGCATCCGAATTACTTGGGTGCGGACTTTCGACAAGTCTACTCCCAGATTTTCTAAGACTCTAGCCGCTACTCCTTCACCTTCGCGGATCAAGCCCAGCAGCAGGTGTTCAGTGCCGATGTAGTTGTGTCCGAGTTGACGAGCTTCTTCAAGGGATAGTTCTAGAACCCGCTTGGCGCGGGGGGTGAACGGAATTTCTACTGCTACGAAGCCGGAACCGCGCCCGATGATTTTTTCCACTTCAATGCGCGCGTCTTTCAGGTTGACGCCCATTGATTTGAGGACTTTCGCTGCAACCCCGGTTCCTTCTCCGATCAGACCCAGGAGGATCTGTTCTGTCCCTACGAAGTTGTGACCCAGGCGGCGAGCTTCTTCCTGGGCCAACATGATTACTTTTATTGCTTTTTCTGTGAAGCGTTCAAACATGATTTATTCCCATCACCTGCTGCTATGTGCCCGTTTCGAGGTCACGCTCGCACAACGAGCGTTTGTGTTCGAGTGTTAACTCGTACTGCTTATTCTAGCGCGACACTCCCAACCTATCTGCCGCACTCGGCTGCGGTTGCAGATTCCAGGCTCATGTTGCAGGATGGCTTTCAACTGGGAAGACCCAAATGGTGGCTGACCTACAACCTCCCCTAGACTGCAAGAAGATTGCTCTTCTCGGCCCGTGCCCAACCTACGACTGCGTATTGATGGATTCTAGCATAATCTTTTTAGCTGTCATGTAGGCGCAAAATGGATATTTCTCCAAGTGACAGGCCAGGTTTTGTACAAAACTTATTAGTTAGATTCACGATCGATCCCCTAAACTCGCTCTTAAGCTGGTGTCGATCTCAAGAATCTTTTGGTTGGCGAGGGAAAGAGCGAGCTGGGCTTTTTTTCTAAAATTTTGTTTTAGATCCTTTGAAGATTTGGGTAGTCTTCATGTTGTCTATTGTGCGATCGCTCCTGATGAATTAGTGAGTCTTACTAAAGTCCGAGGAGTTTGGCTCAGACTATACTCTGCACGGTTCAAGACATTACTTTCGTAGCAGAGTGCTTTGGTCGTTAACTCGTCTGACTTAAAAGTCTGAAACTTCAATTGTGGAAAAGAATCTAAATCCTGTTTAAGGCGTAGTGAAAGTAAATAATGAACACTAGAAACTTAGATGACCAGGTAGAAAGTACCGACAACGGATCGATCGAAGTTACAAGTAAATTCCACGATGCAGCTACAACAACTTCTGCGGCTTCACCAAAAGAATTCAATGCAGAACAGCTAGGACGTGTCTACTTTATTCGGCACGGTGAAAGTACCAGTAACGAACGCAACATTTTTGCAGGAGTTCTGGATGTTGACCTCACATCCTTTGGCCGGTTGCAGGCACGCCGTGCAGGTGTTGACCTGAAGAAAAAAGGTACAAAGTTTGACGCAGTATATGTCTCCCACATGAGGCGCGCACGGCAAACCTGTGAAATCGCCCTTGCTGAAAGTCAAGCACTAAAGTCGCCAAGTACCCCCGTTGAGATAGATCATCGAATTAGCGAAAAATCCTTTGGCATTTTTGCAGGTCGCAACCTAAATTTGCTGCGTCTAGCACTGGGCTACGAAGGCTTCGAGGAAATGTTGCACTCGCACAACGAAGCACCCCCGGCTGGCGAAAAGATTGCCCAAGTTTATTATCGCGCTGCCCGTTTCTACGAAGACAAAATAGTACCGCACTTGGAACGCGGAGAAACAGTTCTAGTAGTGTGCCACCAATATGTATTGGAGCCTCTAGCACTTTATTTAAGCGGTCTGCCGCCGACAGCTTATAAACACCTGAAACTCCCCAATGGTAAAGCTCTCAGCGGTGTGGATCTCGTCAAGTTTCGCGATAAGGAATCCGGCGGTGCTGCTTCCCTGCGTAAAGAGATCAACGATCTTTCAATTATGTGGGCGATTTTGATCTATGCCGCCGCCTTCTTGCTGGGAAGCTTGGCAAGGGCAATCAGCACCTCAGAAGCAGGGATTCCATCAGTCCTATTTCGAGCAATAATCGTTGCGTGTCTTGCCGCCTCAACGTTTTATACCTACCTAGACATTGACTTTGCAGCGAGTAAACGCAAAGTAACCTCTACTGTGAAGTATCTAGTTTACGGGTGGATGGCAGTGCGATGGGCAGTTGGGTTATTTTTAATATTTTCTGGCCTCTTGTATCAGACTGAAGCGGATCTGTACAAAGTTTTGTGGGTTCTATTTTGGATGGTTCCGCCAGCCCTTACTTCCCCAGTTTTATCCGTGCTTTGGGGCGGTAATCTTTATCCGTCGGCTCTTTTGTCAAGAACGCTATCAATCGTTGCTCCACTGGCGCTTCTGGCTACATTGAAGATTGCCAATTTACCCATTAACGTTGACAGCCTGATCTTTTTCGGTGTCATTCTAATTGTAGGTCTGGCAATACCGGGTGCGATCGCCCAGTTTTGGCGCGACAAATCTCCTGTAGAATCAAACCACCACAGTAAAAACTGGAAATTTATCGGTGTGCTGGCTGTTGCATTCATGGCTTTGGCAACCGGGTTTCAGTTTACTCCGGCAACATTCCTCAGCGATATATTTTCCTCAACGGATACAGCGCGATCGCTAGCTTGTCTGCAACAATTGGCAATTGCAACTTTGGTATTTGTCTCGATGCGCGTAGTAGCTACATTAACCTCAATAGTGACAAAGGGCAAGCTAAGCAAGGCAGAAGCTCGGGATGCTTATATCCTGCTTGTGAATCCCAACTTTTTCCTTTGGGCGGCTCTTTTCATCGGAGTTAGTGCAACTGCAAATCCGTTAGCCGTAAGGTATGCAGTTTTTTGGGCAGCGCTGGGGTTCTTCTGCATACCCCTCGTCGAACAGATATTGTTCATGAATTCATTTGGCAATGACATACTGAGAGAAACACTGCGTTCTTCGAGAGTGGCAACAGAAGATATCAAAAAGCTTTTCCTGCAATTGGATACGGATGGAAGTCAGTCGCTCGATCGAGCCGAAATTACGGAGTTGTTAGGGCTCATCGAAGATATGACAACCGGTGAACGCAGCTCCGAAGAAGTTAGAAGCTACGTCACTGATTATCTGTTCAACATTCTTGATAGCGATAAAAATGGCACTGTCGATTTAGCAGAGTTAGAAGAGTACGTATCAACCTATGGGTTAGTTGCTAACCTGAACGTCGTATCTGCTAGTGCATCTCCAGTGGGAGCATAAGTGGCGATCGCCCACAGTTGATATTAATGGAAGTAACAGAATTTATAAAACTTCTGTTACTTCCAAGTTCAAGAGAGGAGCAATTTATAGATTACTTTTCTCCACTGTTCCTCCATTATTTTATTTAAAAACATAGTTCTGGAATGAACTTGTTAGATATCAAAATCGGGAGATTGTAGCAAATGTCACGTTATAAAATTCGAGCAATTATCCTGACAGCAGTCGTTTGTGTTGCCGTGGTATGGACGACTCCAGTGCGATCGCAAGAGCAAGAGCAAGAGCAAACTCCCGATGCCAATACTCCAAAGCTTGAACAAGTTGAACCAGAGAAACCAGCCGACCCCAAAGCAGCAACCACTACCAAAGACCTTAATATTCCCGTTGATGAACTGAAAATCCTCGTTAAGCCGCTCACCCTCGAAGAACTCCGAAACGAGGCAGCAGCGTGGATGCTTGTACTCCAAAAAAAAGCTCACGAAATCAGCGAAGCCGAAGTTACCATCAAGCGCCAGAATCAAGCCATCAGCCAACAACAAGAAGGCGTTGATGCCTTAGAAAAAGCCAAAAAAGCCCTCGAAGCGGCCGAGCAAGCTCAAAAAGGTGCTGCCCCTGGTTCACGGCAATATGAAGAAGGAACGAAAAAGGTAGAAGAAGCCAAAGAAAGCCTCAAAAAAGCCCAGTCAGCAGTCGAGAAATCGAAAACAACCAAAGCCGAATTAAAACAAGACGAGACATCGAATAAGACGCTGGAAAAAGCTCAAAAAACCGGCGACTTAGAAACAGCCAAACAAACTCTCGATAAAATAAAAGCCGATCGAGATAAGACCGTTGCCGGATCTCTAGCTTATTCTGAGGCCACCAAAACGATCGAAAAACTAGAAGCAGCAATCAAAGCCTTCGAGTCCGCCCAAGAAGCTCAAAAAGGTGCCGAGCCCGAGTCACCGGAATACCAGGAAGCCACCCAGCAGCTAGAAGAAGCCGACGAAGCCCTCAAACAACTCCTCAAAGATATTGGGGCTACTGCAACAGGACAATCATCCCAGGATCGAGAAAACGCCACAGCCGCCGTTGAAAACACCGAAATTAAAAACAACGGGGAAGAGAAAGTTGCTGGTTCCCCAGGAGTCGTCAACAACCAACAGAACCTCCAACAAAAAGAACAGGAACTCAAAAAAACGACCGAAAATTTGCAAAAGAGTACCGATGCGGATTCTGCAGCAAAGAACCAACTCGTAGTCACTGTTACCGAACTCCAGTCGCAGCTAACGGCGATCGACGATCGGTTTAACGCCATTTTAGAAGAACTGGAGAAAAAAGGTGGCGATCCCAAGCCCTACCGCCAGTACACTCAAGCAGTTATGAGTATCGACATAGATACCAAAGATACCCAAGGTTTGGGCGTGCGGCTTCTGGCTTGGGCAAAAGCTGAAGAAGGTGGCATGCGCTGGGTGGGTAATACAGGGAAGTTCGTTGGGATTGTGATTGTCTCCATCGTTGTCTCTCAAATCCTCGGCGCGATCCTCTACCGACTGATGAAGCTATTCGGCGGCACATCGAGAATCATGCGCCAATTTATCGTGATGCTTGTCAAGCGCGGCGGAGTTGTAGTCGGGTTTCTAGTGGCCCTGACAGCGCTGGAAGTCAGCCTCGGTCCAGTTTTAGCCCTGGTTGGGGGTTTGAGTTTCATTTTGGCCTTCGCCCTGCAAAGCAACCTGGGCAACATAGCCAGCGGCTTGATGATTATGGCATACAAGCCCTTCGATGTCGGTGACGAAATCAAACTCGGCGAACTTTGGGGATGGGTAGAGTCCATCACCTTAGCTAACACGAAAATCAAAGGCCTTGACGGTCAGATGTTTAACGTTCCCAACAACACGGTTTGGGGCGACACTATCGAAAACCTGAGTCACAGTGACACTCGCAAATTTACACACTGCTTGCGGATTGGCTTTGAGGAAGACTTGGGTAAGGTAGAGCAATTGCTCGTAGAAATTCTCAAATCGCATCCCAAAGTTTTAGCAGCTCCAGCCCCCAGCACTCAAGTGTGGAGTATTGAGGACTATTACATCAGTCTGAAAGCCGACGGGTGGGTGAACAAAGAGGATTTTTGGACAGTCCATTCTGACGCGATCCGGATGATTCGGCAACGGTTCTACAAAGAGGGTATCCAACTTGCTGCTATCCCCAAAAGTATGGATGTAGGAGAACCAGATAATAGTAATGGCAACATTTCCTATCTGGTTTCGGAAACCTCGGTGCATCGGGGGGCAAGTTTGCTTTCAGATATTCCTAAAGATTAACCAAGAAAAATACACCAATGAAGTTAGACAAGTTTGTACTCGCACAAAACATGGCATTTCTAATAGCCATCCCACCAAAAAGTAATTTAGCCAAATTGCTCTCCTTTTGCTTGGCGACAAAAGCTAGACAAAAGACGACCGGAACAGACATCTTAAAAATAACCTGTGAGCTAATGGAAAACCCATCTAATTTGCCCTATTGGACTCAAGACGTGATGGGACTCGATTTAGATTACACCAGTGAAGAGTGGAAAGCTTTAGGAGAAATGGGCATCAACGATGCAGAGGAGTTTATGGCTACCCTGTGCAAAGAGTTGGAAAATTTAAGTTTGTAATATCTAGCCCTAGCGTCAGCAAACAAACTCTCAGTTTCCAAACACTCTATCAAAAGCATTCATCAGAGCCGGATAGTTAAAAAACCCTGTCTTTAGACAAGGGAGGGTCAACTTTCAAGAGAGAAACAAAAATATGTCTTTAAATGTTGAACTTTTAGAGCAAAGTTTCGAGAAAATCAAACCTCGTGCTGATGAATTTGCCGCTAGCTTCTACGAAAAATTGTTTACAACTCACCCAGAGTTGAAACCCCTGTTTGCCAAAACTGATATGGCAAAGCAACAGAAAAAGCTCATAAGTGCTCTGGTTTTAGTAGTAGAAAATCTCCGTTCTCCAGAGGCTTTAGGACCAGTTCTCAACGCACTGGGAGGCAGACACATCGGTTATGGAGTAATTCCCAAATATTACGGCCCAGTTGGAGACGCACTACTAAGTGCTTTTGAGCAGTCTCTCCAGCAAGATTGGACAACCGAAGTAAAGCTGGCGTGGACAGATGCCTACAGAGCAATTACTGCTTTGATGTTAAAAGGCGCAGGGGTACAAACGACACCTGAAGAAGTTCAATTAGAAACAGAGATTATTCCCGATAAACAGATAAGTATAGCAGCTAATTACCAACTAGAATTAGTCCCAGAAAAAGAGCCAAAATTAGCCGTAGAGGTACTGGAAAGCAGTTTTGACAAAATCAAACCTCGTGCTAATGAATTTGCCGTTACCTTCTACCAAAACCTCTTCATTGCTCACCCTGAATTTCAACCACTATTTGCTAATATCGATTTAGAAAAGCAACAAAAAAAGCTCATAAATGCTTTGGTATTGGTAGTAGAAAATCTCCGCTCTCCAGAAGCTTTAGAGCCAGTGCTCAAGGCCTTGGGAGGCAGACACATCGGCTATGGGGTAATTCCCAAATATTATGGGCCAGTTGGAGACGCACTGCTGATGGCTTTTGAGCAGTATCTCCAAGAAGATTGGACTCCCGAAGTCAAGCGGGCGTGGACAGATGCCTACAGAACAATTACAGGTTTGATGTTAAAAGGCGCAGGTGCAGATTCTTCACCAAATGTAGTCGCAGATCAAAAAGATGTCATCCACTATCAGCCACAAGAATCACAGACACAATTACTGAACGAATCTAGGCCGATCGCACCACCAACCGAGGAAGAGAAAAAGCCTTTAGTATCTATTCAGTTAGATGGTAAAATTATCCAAAAAATGCTGTCGAAAATAACTGATAGTTATCAGCAATTTCAGGGTAAATCATTCGTTCAGCGATTGGGTGAAGTTCTCAAAGGAATTTTAGAAAAATTTATTGATAATTTTTGGACACAACCTGCCTGGTTGGTGGCTAGTTTTTCAGCCATTCTGTTCATCATAATTTATGTGTGGGCGGATGATAATTCCCTGATCGGAGAAGTTTTGGAGAGTGTTGATTCTCTCAGTCTTGTCGTTGCTTTAATTTTATTCATCAAGGAAGCACCCGATCGCAGAAAGCAATTTCACTACCAAGCTTGGAGTACGGTTGATGCAGCGCACAACGTAAAAGTTAGCTATGCCAGAATTCTGGCACTCCAAGATTTAAATGAAGATGGTGTTTCTCTTAGAGGTTTGGATGCTCCTGGTGCGGAGTTAGTAGATATTAATCTCCCTCATGCCAATCTCAGTAAAGCCAATTTGATGGAAAGCGACTTGAGTAATGCTAATTTGAGTTATGCCAATTTAGATAATGCTAATATCAGTCATGTTAAACTTAGCGGTGCAAATTTAAGTCATGCAAAAGTGAGTTTTGCTTGCTTGACTCAGGCTAATCTTAGTAGTGCGAATCTTAGTAATGCTAATTTAATTTGTGCAGATTTGAGATATGCGAACCTGAGTGGTGCAGATTTGAGATATGCTAGTTTGAGTGGTGCTAACCTGAAGAGTGCCTACCTAAGTGGTGCAAATCTCAAAGGTGCTAAAGTTAGCATTTCTGACCTGAGTGGTGCTTTGCTCGAAGGTGCTGTTATGCCTGATGGATCGAAGTATAAGTCTTTGGAAGATGAGGTCACAAATAAATAAATTGATGCCAGCTTGTTTATGACCTTGAGGTCTGTTTTTATACGAGAAGTGTGACGATTTCTTGAGGAGAAAAGCTTTGGTTTCCTGAAATGCGATCGATACTAATGGTGAGAGATTACTTTTTAATTTCTTAGACCTAAAATAAATAAGGCAAAGAAGAGCATAAAAAATCCTATGCAATTATTTAAGCAGTTAAGTATCAAGACAAAACTCATAGTTATGTTGCTGGTAGTCAGCCTTTGCGCTATGCTCGCCAGCACCTATATATGCTCTAGCAGTGGGAAAGCGATTCTGACCGAAAAAGTCTTCAACCAATTAACCAGTCTTCGGGCAGCCAAAACGGATCAAATCCACGATTATTTTCAAAGCCTTTACCACCATAGTCAAACCTTAAGTGAAGACCTAACAGTAGTCGGTGCCATGCAGGAGTTCAAGACAGCCTACCGCCAACTTGAACAATCAACAGTACCAGCGGATTTTGACGCAAAAATTGATATTTTCTACCGGACAGAATTTTTAACTAAACTAACGCGAACTAACGAGGGTTCCCCCGTTCTGGCATCCTACACGCCAAAAACAACTGCTGCCCGTTACTTGCAGTACCACTACATCGCTGCTAACCCCAACCCCGTGGGCAAAAAACTTCTCCTTGACAATCCAGGTGACGCCAGCGCTTACAGCCGCGCTCACGCCCGCTACCACCCTATTTTTCGCAATATAGTTGAAAAATATGGTTACTACGATATGTTTTTGATCGATCCTGAAGGAACTGTTGTCTACACGGTTTTTAAAGAAGCTGACTTTACCACAAACTTCACCAACGGCCCCTACAACGAGAGTAACCTAGCATCCGCAGTCGCCACCGCCCGACAAGCAAATGGAACGGGCTATGTGAAATTAGTAGATTTTAAGCCCTACACCCCTTCTGGAAGTGCGCCTGCGGCTTTTATCGCTGCCCCAATCTTTAACGGCTCGGAATTTCTTGGTGTTTTGGCGTTCCAGCTTCCCGTTGACAAAATTAACAATGTGATGACTGGCAACAAAAATTGGAAAAAAAATGGTCTGGGCGATTCAGGAGAAACTTATCTGGTTGGGTCGGATTATCTAATGCGCTCTGCGTCTCGTTTCCAGATTGAAGACCCAGAAGGTCATGCAAAAACTCTACGCTCGATCGGGACTGATGAAAAGACCCTCAAGAAAATCAAAGAGTTCAATACTACAATTCTCCTACAAGAAGTGCAAACAAAAGCAGTGAAGGAAGCGTTGTTTGGAAAACAGGGTACGCAGGTGATCGACGATTATCGTAATATTCCAGTTTTGAGTTCTTATGCTCCACTAGAGATTGATGGATTGAGGTGGGTTATCTTGGCGGAGATTGATGTTTCTGAAGCCTATGCCTCAATTCACTCGTTTGAAAAAAAAGTTGTGATTGGAGCTACTATAATCATGGCGCTAATCACCCTTGTTGCCATCGGGCTGACCTCAATTTTTGTCAAACCCATCAATACTTTAATCAAAAGCGCTCGTCAGGTGGGATCTGGGGAATTTGACGCGGTTGTCAAATCGGGTTCGCAAGATGAATTTGGAGACTTAGCTAAGTCATTTAACCAAACCATAGGCAGCCTTCGTGCCGAAACTCAACTAATCGAACAGAAAAATCGCGAAAATGAAGCATTAGTCTTAAATATATTTAGTCCCGCAATCGCCAAACGCCTCAAACAGGGCGATCGAGAAATTGCCGAGCAGGTTTCTAATGTCTCGGTCTTGTTTTCCGACCTCCACCAATTCACCAAGCTGACTCAATCAATGTCCCCTCAAGAGGTTGTTAGCTTGCTTAATGAACTGGTAACAGCCTTCGATGAAATGACAGAAAAATACGGTCTAGAGAAGATTAAAACTATTGGTGACGGTTACATGGCTGTATGCGGGCTTGGTATGCCACGTCTGGATCATGACAAACGCACGCTAGATTTTGCTTTGGAAATGCTGTCGTTTGTCCGCCGATTTAGTTATGAAAAAGACTTACATCTAGACCTGCGGATCGGCATCAATTCAGGAGATGTGGTTGCAGGGGTGATTGGTAAAAATAAATTGCTCTACGACGTTTGGGGCGATACTGTAAATATTGCCAATAGATTGAAGTCGGCTTGTCCGCCTGGAACAATCTTAGTTTCTCAAGACATCTGCTCGCGCCTCCACGATCTCTACGATTTTGAGCTGGTTGGTGAAATTCAAGAACCTGGAAAAGAAAAGCTAGTGGCTTGGCAAGTCAAAACTTCTAAGCTGACCGTAAGTGTTCGAGAGGAAGAAGTTTATGAGTAATTTAAGCTTTTCAAATGACTGGCAAACCTGGGCGGTAATTGTCGGATTAGGGTTCCCACTCCTAGTCGTTTTACTAGGAGAGGTTATTTATCATCTACAAAGGCGGGGTAGACCGCTGGCAGCTACGCTGCAGGTTGTAAAAAATCTCGTCCTGCCCATCTTAATGCTGATGGTTTTAATTAGGAATGTCGTAAGGCTTGACGTTGACGGGAATTTTGCAAAGCTCGTCGCAACGCTGTTTTGGATATCTGTTATCTACGCTTCTCTCTCGCTGTTTAATGTGATTTTGTTTGAAGAAGCTGAGGCAAATACATGGCGGGGACGGATGCCCAAACTGCTGATCGACCTTTCTAGGTTGTTTTTGGTGCTTGTAGGAAGCGCGATCGTACTGGCGGTGGTGTGGGGTGCAGATTTGGCTGGTCTTGCTACGGGATTGGGCGTGAGTTCGATCGTGATCGGTTTGGCGCTTCAGGACACATTGGGTAGCATCATGTCGGGCATTGCGCTGCTTCTAGAACGCCCCTTCAGTGTGGGTGATTGGTTGCGGATTGGAGATATCGAAGGGCAGGTAGTTGATATCAATTGGCGCTCTGTTCGACTCCTAACTCTCCAGCGGCAGGTGATTATCGTTCCCCATCAATTTGTTGGAAAAGAAATAATTCATAATTACAGCCAACCAGAACGCATTTACAACCAACGTATCAATATTGGCTTTTCCTACGATAGCCCCCCTAACCTCGTAAAGCAAGTCCTACTAAGTACAGCTTTGGCTACACAGGGAATATTAGCCGAACCCGAACCCGAGAGCAAAACTACATCCTATGATGAGACTGCAATTATCTATGAGGTGGAGTTTTTTATCGAAAACTTTGAGGATATGGAGCAGATACTCGATCGATTTATGACACGAATCTGGTACGCAGCGCAGCGAAACAACCTGACGCTATATCGCTACCGATACTCCTATGCTGTGGAAGCTGCTGATAAGGCAGATAGCGCTTCAAGTAAGTTAGCCCAAAGCCTGCACTCTATTCCCGGATTTATGCCTTTAGCTAGAGAAGCGAAAAATTTAGATGACTTAACTAAGGGAACTATTTTACAGAAGTTTGGTGCGGGAGAGAAAGTCATCCGGCAGGGCGAGCCTGGTAATGCTTTGTACATTATCATTTCGGGTCAGGCTAAGGTCACAGTCACGAACAAGTTGGGCATGGAGTTGGAGGTAATGACTATCTTGCGCGGTGAGTTTTTTGGCGAGATGGCACTGTTTAGTGGGGAACCGAGTCCGGTATCAATCGTCGCCGTTGACGATTTGCAAGTTCTTGTCATCTACTCAGATGCTGTAAATACGATGATTGAACGTCAACCAAGCTTGGGGCGCGAGATAGGTCAAATTATAGAAGCGCGGAGCAAAGCGGTAAGTATGACCGGGCAGGCAGATTAGGCGGCTAGCGATCGAGACTACTTTTCTTTTCGGCTTGTGGCAATTTTACAATTCTTGGGACTGGTAAAAAAGCACGGTCATAGACCGTGCAAAGTATAACCAATCACAGCCGCCTCTGCCAGACCGGGGAGATGTCAATTCTAAATCCTTACAGGGAACTGTAGTTCCGAAGCCCAGAGACCGTCAATCTTTGCAATCAATTCACTTCCAGACCAGAGAAAGGTTTCAGTGATGCCGTTTTGCACCTCAATATTGACGCCACCTACAATCACGTCAGTTTCTGCAAAGTTAACAATTTTGGCGTAATCATTTCCACCACCGACTGAGTACCAATTTGTTGTGTTATCACCAATATAAAATGTGTTAACCGAGTTACCGCTGTTGCCAATTAAAGTATCTACCTCAACACCAGATGGCCCGTTGGTTTCTGAACCTTTTAATATGTTCTGACCCGCACCACCTCCGAGAGAGTCGTTCCCCAAACCACCAAACAAGATATTAATGCCGTTTCCACCAGTGAGAACATCATTACCCCCGTCACCGCGAATGGTATTGTTGCCATTTCCGGCATTAATGTTGTCATCTCCAGCCCCGCCATTAATGGTGTCACTACCTGTGCCAGCAGAGACAATATCGTCCCCATCCCCAAGATAATAAGTATGGTTGCCGTTGTTGTTGTAATATGTCCCAAAAAGACCAGTTCCTGTTAATACGTCGTTGCTGTTAGTCCCATAGATGAAGCGATCGTTGGTTCCGCCATTAAGCTTAGCAGCAACCAGAAACAAAGGATTATCTTGAGCATCAACGGGAATCACTCCTTCATGCACTTGAAGAGAGTTAAGAGAATCGCCTCTATAGAAGTTTGGTCGAAATTGATGAGCGGGCTGCGTGTCAGTCAGACCCAGAATATTTGTGGCTAAACGAGAATTGTCGGCTGCATCAGTTTTAACCAACTTTGTGTACGCGGTCACGACACGGTTGTGTTGAGCAGCTTGGTCTACGGGACTAAGCGGATTGGTGCCGAAGTCAAACAGGAAAGATTCCCTGGCAGTTCCAGCTTGAGCTTCATTTCCTGCTACACTACTGATGCCATTAAAACTTCTTCTTGAAGTCGTAGCACCAAAGTCTAAGCGTTCGATTGGGTCTGCAATTCCTCCATTCCTTCGGTATCCATTTGATAGGTTTGTATCGAAGCCATTAATAATATCGTAGGGACTGACAATTTTCGAACTATTTGATGCTGGGTCAAGGGCTGTAACCGAACCAACTTGACTCCCATAGGTAGTATTGAAACTGGCGGCAAGTTCGCTGGCAAGGTGAGCTCCAAGACTATGACCAACAATATTGAGTGCTGTGGCTGGCATTCCCCACTCCACAAGTTTGTTTCGGACTGCTGTTGTTACTGGAGTAATCCACGAACCAGACCTGTAAAGGTCTCCTATAGCGATCCCTGCTGCTACATTATTTGTTGGGCTGCCGCTCACTTGCGTCCAGTCAAGGGCTAAAACTGTATCGTTTGGGTTAGCATCATAGATGGCTGTCGCCAGAGTTGCATCAAAAGAATCGCTGGGTGCTGTGAAACCAGGAATCAGCAACCATACTTTTTGATTGGTCCATTGATCCGCAGAGGGAACCGAGAAGGGGGCACGGATATTTATTTGACGCTGACTTGGACTAAAAGCATTACTAGGTGGTCTGTTAGTTTCGCCACCTGTTACCAAAAACGGAGTATTTATTACTGCCATTGTCTATTCCTCTCAAGTTAGGTTGTTAAAGATTATTAATTCTGGGTTTCTCCACAAGTGAGCTGCACCCAATCCCAAAAAGGCCAACAATCAGGTCAATGGGGAGGCGTTCTCCTGTACGGGAGGAGGAGGAGATTCGTTAATTTCTAAGGTCACTAGCCCCTCACCTCCAAGAGTTCCATTTCGCAAAACGAACTTAAATATACCACGATCTACAAACATAAATCCGTTATTTCCGCCCCAAACTCCGCCACCATTTCCCGGAGCAACTTGAAAGCCAAATTGAATTGGAAGTCCGTTCTCAAAAGCTAAAACAGGATTATCTGGGAAGTTGAAACCATCACTGGCCGTATAGGTGAAAGGAGTTAAGCCTGTAGCAAAGTCCAAAAATCTAAAGTTCAGAGATAGCAGTCCGGGTCTATCTCCATTTCCACCATTGACAGTCATCGATTCCGTGCCGACTTTGGTCAGATGTGTATCGTCGTAGGAAAATTCCCCGGTGTAGACACCAGCGAAGTTGGGCTCTGTAACTTTGATGACGTTGACTTTGATTGTGCCTTCTATTGTGGCTGCCATAACAGGCTCTCCTGCTAATGTGGATATTAAATATGTTCCCACGATAACGGTAAGTTAATCTTGGATGTTCATTAGATATTCCTGCTTTGAAAGGCTTCATCTAGAACAGTGACTTTTTTCACGTCCGTAGCAATTAACCAAAACAACATCTTGCAATAAAGATTAAAGCTTCCTAGGGGTATTATATACCGTAAATTTACTAGATTTTGGGATCCCAAATAACTAGATTTTTTGAATATATCAGTAATTATATTAAATCCCCCGACTTCTTAAAGAAATTGGGGATTGGGGTATTAAGTAGGTCGGGCTGAAAAGACTGAAGTATGTAAAGATAGGTAAACGAGGCAACAGTTATAGCTAGGTAATGAG
>NZ_JAUBQU010000081.1:0-29620 GCF_036701435.1 Microcoleus sp. Pol12A5 | reverse complement strand
GCATAAGATATGGCACTGGGTCTGGTTCCAAACTTATTGGCTCTGTCGATTAATCTGGCATCTGGATTCTCTTTAACGTCCTTTTCCAATGCCTGCCAATCTAGTTTTCTCTTACGTCTTTTTACCTTTGTAGCTTGAAGGTCTGACCGACCGAGCCACCGATATATCGTTGCTCTTCCTACCTTAAATAGGACAGCAGCTTGGGCGATACGACCGCCATTTTCTACATAGTCCACTACTCTTTTTCTCAAATCTATGCTGTAAGACATTTTCCCTAACTGGTTAACGATTTTTTTTTCATTTTACCTCATTTTTTAAAAGTCTCATACTTATTTGAAATGACTATAACATTTTATGATATCCTACTCATCAAACAAAAAATTCCTAATTTGATTCAAATTTTTACAGTCTAATTTTTACGATGAAAAAACTTTCTAATCGGTTCGCTGAATTTGATTAGATCAGAGCTTTAGCGATCCTCAGTGTGGTGATTACTCATGCTGGCTTCTTCGCCTTTGGCGATCGCAGCATTCAATTTGTCGCGATCGATACATTACAACTATTTGGCGTACCTGCATTTTAATGTTGAGCCGTTTTTTTCTCACCAACAAACTGGAAAATCAAAATAATCCCGCACTGGTAGTAAAAAAAAATACTGTCAAAAATTATACCCCCCTATCTGTTTTCGTCAAGAGCTTTCTACATCTTAAATATTTTGGGGGAACTGCAAAAATTTGATTTACTGTCATTACTCACAGATATCCTGAGAGGCAAGGGTGAAGTTTCCCTATTACTTCATCGTTGTGATTGTTAAATGCTACGGCTGGTTGTGGCTTCTCGTGAAATTAAAATTTTTAGAACCCAGAAAACTTTTGGCTTTGGGATTAACAATTCAAACACTTTTTACAATATTCTTCTACTTAAGCGCTTTCAAATATATCGATACCTCTATCTTCGATCGAGCGCTGGCTGGATTTTTAGTTAGATTTAGCCATTTTCAACAAGTTTATTTTTGGGCGGTTCGTATGAAAGAATTCAACTCTCGAACGCAGAAAAATGCCAAATTTAGGAGCAACTATCCTCTTTTATGTAGCGAGCATTTGGGAATATTACCTGATAAGTGGAGTTAATTCTGAGGGATGGTTACTCCGCTCGTTTTTTTTTAATCTTCTCAAAGATACGCAATTTTGTTCGTATTGTCCATCCTCGCATTTTCTAAGAGTATCGCAGTTCCCAGTAAATAGAGTATCTGGGTTAATCACAATATTGTCTGCTTATTCATTCCCTTTATATCTCCTCCTGGATTAGACGGTATTGAAATAGGTTTTGTTAGCGTTTTATAAGTTTATTAGCCTCGTATCTCCGCTGCTGAAGCTCGGCTTTTTAGTGACAGGTCATTTGTACGGTTGTTGGGCGATTATTTACCTGGTGCAGAAAGTTATGCCCAAAAATTACAGCCTGTACATTATGGGAATTTAATCTAATTTTTTGTTTTAGCGTATGTCTTCATAAAACTGCTTAAGATAGCGGGGAGAAACGCCAAAACCCCACAAAAAACCTATCGAAAGATAGATCGCAATTGCTTTAAATTCGCCCCAATTTGCAACTCGCCGATCGCTACTTTCCACTACCCGATTGACTAACTTAAGTCTCCCCCGTCGCACTAGTTTCAAACACAAATCCGCTTCCTCCATAATTGGCAGCGCTGCATCGAAACCGGCGCATTCCCAAAAATCGGTACGGCGGCAAAAAATAACTTGGTCGCCAAACAGCAGGCGCAATCCTTTGAAAAATAAATGAGGTCGAAATAACAGTGGCGCGTAATAAGTTTTGAGGTAATTGTGGAGGGAAAAACCCCATCTTGTTTGCTGCGAACCAGCCATCAGGGAGATAAACCCGCCACCGGAAATTTCGGCATCGGACAATGTTTTCTGGATAACTGCTACAATGTCGTCTGGAACTAAAGTGTCGGCGTGGAGAAAGCACAGAATTTCGCCGGTGGCGACAAGAGCACCTAAGTTCATTTGCAAGGAACGTCCGGCTGTAGTGCTAGAAATAACGCGGATGCCGGCCGAAAGTGCGATCGCCGCTGTATCGTCTTGACTGCCGCCATCTACCACCAACACTTCCCAAGCGGGAGGATTAAGAATACTGAGTTGGCGGAGGGTGCGTTTCAGACAAGTCGCTTCGTTGAGGGCTGGGATGATAATAGAAACGCGATCCATCTTGTTTAAATTTGTGCCAGAGCTATTATAATAAACAACTGTGGCGATTCACAACTAACGAAAAAATAGAACTTACGCGCGCGGATTCAGAAACCCAGTGTCTGCGTGCCAACTCGTCACGAAACTTCAGATTTTTCACAGAAATTGGTTTTTTGGCGTCAGTCCTATAAAATCATGCAAAAGTGCAATCGCCCTATATATTTTCCACTAATCAGGACTGAGAAAATCGTGCAGAAAACAGAAGTAAAAAATGATTTAGAATTTTATGATGAAAATGCCGATAATTGGTGGGACGAAAATGCTAAAATTTATGCCTTATACCATCTAAACAAACCCAGATTTGAGTTTTTCGACCGACACGCGACTAATTGGCAAGGGCTAAAAACCTTAGATGTCGGGTGCGGGGGTGGCTTTTCTTGCGAGTTTATGGCCGAGAGAGGCGCTATTGTTTCTGGAATAGATCGATCGGAGAAATGTATTGTAGCAGCTCAAGATCACGCAGTTACCAGCGGTTTTGAAATTGACTACAGGCAAGGTTTTGCCGAAAATATGCCCTACGACGACAATACATTTGATGTTGTAATCTGCGTGGATGTTTTGGAACACGTAGCCGATTACAAAAAAGTTGTGTCTGAGGTGCACAGGATTCTCAAGCCTGGGGGACTGTTCTTTTTTGATACAATTAACCGAACTTTTTCCTCGCAAATTGTGATGATTGGACTGATGGAAAATACATTGCAGGAAATCAAGCGGGGCGTTCACGATTGGGAAAAATTTATTACGCCGGATGAACTGTCTGTGGTAATGCAAGATATTGGTTTTGGCAAGATTGAAATTAAAGGTTTTGATATGTTTGGAGAAATGGGTGCTATGTTAGTCGCAATGCACGGGTTTTGGGAAGATTTTACACGCGGCAAGCAGGTGTTTCCGTCGGCTGGTATTTTTAAACAAATATCTCAAACTCTAACATCGAATCTAGCTAACTATATGGATTACAAAAAGTCTGGGTTGTTTAAAATCAAAATTAATGAGGATCGGTCGATTATGTATGTTGGCGTTGGGGCGAAGAATTAATCAGTTAATTGTTAACTTTTGCCATTTGGGGCGAGGTGGAGACGGATTTTTGCGATCGACAAATCCGTCTCCAACCCGCCTCTATTCCATTTTTGAGGGTATGCACGCAGCGGTAAACCTTATGCTGTTGAGTGCAATACACATATTTCGTAGGCACGAGGCCGTATCCTTACTATATTGCGGGCAATTGAGAAGTGCTATATTGGCGATCGCACGACAAACCTAAGCCGGGGCTGAGGGATACTGAGTATCGATCGAATTTTAATGACTCGCCCGAACTCCTCAAATAGCGATCGAGCAAGCATATATACTTAAATGTTGGGGCGAACACAGTGGCATCGCCCCTACCGATTCACAATTTATCAAGAATTATGCCAGCAAGTTTTCTGCCAAAATCGATCGCACAACTCACAGAATCTACCTCAATTGCTTTAGCCCAAAGCATTCAACGGGAGGCAATTACTACTCCCCTATCTTCTGAGCCAATTGCCACAACCTACGTGCGCCAAGGCAGCGGAAACACACCGATTTTGCTAATTCACGGCTTCGACAGTTCCTTGTTTGAATTCCGCCGCCTGTTGCCGCTGCTAGCTGCTGAAAATGAAACTTGGGCGGTTGATTTGTTGGGTTTCGGCTTTACAGAAAGAGCGGCTGGTTTGGCATTCAGCGCGAGGGCAATTGAAAGTCATCTTTACTATTTTTGGAAAACGCTAATTTCGCAGCCTGTAATCTTAGTCGGTGCTTCAATGGGAGGTGCAGCCGCAATTGATTTCACTCTCAATTATCCCGAAGCTGTGAAACAATTAGTGTTAATAGATAGCGCAGGTTTTGCCATCAGTTCTAATAAGGGAAAGTTTTTAATTCCTCCTTTAGGGTATCTGGCTACTTCATTTTTACGCAATCCCAAAATTCGCCAGCGAATTAGCGTCAATGCTTATTTCGATAAAAATTTGGCTTCTCAAGACGCTCAAACTTGTGCTGCTTTGCACTTGGAAATGCCCAACTGGAATCAAGCTTTAATTGCGTTTACCAAAAGCGGCGGTTACGGAGGTTTTGGGGAAAAATTACCGCAAATTCAGCAGCAGACTCTGATTTTGTGGGGAAAGCAAGACCGGATTTTGGGGACGGCGGATGCGGAAAAGTTTGCAAGGGCGATCGCCAATTCTCAACTAATCTGGATACCCGACTGCGGGCACGTTCCCCACTTAGAAAAGCCACAGACTACCGCGCAGCATATTTTAGAATTCATCACCCAAAGCGGACTCACGCAAAAAAAATAAACCTAGGGTGCGCTGCGGCGCACCTTACATATATGTTTTCCCTGGAACAGTTGGTATAGTTTGAGGTCAAATAGACAGGTTTCAAACTTTCGGCAAATACTTTTGTACGATCGTCCATCCTGTGAGCAACACAGTCACAAATCCGCCACACAAAGCCAAATTAGTGCCGATGTGGAGGGGACGCGCCCAAGGATTTTTAGGACCAATTTGCAGCCCGCTTCCAACAGAAACCAACACCAAAGCCACAACAGCTAACCCGGCAGGTAAATGAGCCGAGTGACCCAAATTGCCGTAGTATCCTAGCGTACCGACTACACCAATTCCCAGCAGTAAAATTACCAAAGTCGCCATCCCTGCACCAGTGGCTAAATGAAAGGGACGCAGCCATTTTGGGCGCGGTTGTTTGGTACTCCTAGCGGCAAACATCCACGTTCCAGTAACGGCCAGCAACAGATAAGCCAACAGGGAAACACCCATTGACCAAGCCGCTATTTTCCACAACCACAAGAAAGAAGGCAGATTCATCGGTTGCATCCCTAATTAGGATTTTCCACAAAAGGTTTCTTTCCGATTTTACCTGGATTTGAAAGCAAAAATGAATTATTTTGAGAGAAAGTGCGATCGGACTATCCACAGATGGCATCAGTCTTGCGTGGAAGTCAAACGCACTTTCTCTGATACTCAGCTTAATTTACGCTAGAGATTTGTCGCTGCCATTTTTAGGAGCCACCTTCCCATTTTAGATTGGTGGTTTTGCTGTCCATGAAAGGCATTTTATAAAACCCTAATTTTTGTTCTAAGATTAATCGGAAAAAAGGCAAACCTTCAATCAAATATCTTTTCCACAACCTTCTCGGTTCACTTAACAGTCGGTACGCCCATTCTATGCCGACTTCGCTCATCCATTTGGGAGCTCTTGCTTTGCAACCAGCTTCAAAATCAATGGTTGCACCTACGGCTAAGAATATTTTGACGTGTGTTAATTTGCTCTTGTATTTAATCAACCACTTCTCTTGCTTGGGAGCTCCCACTCCTATGGCGAGAACTGTAGCTCCTGATTTATTTATCTCGTCAATTATTTTTTCACATTCTTCTTCATTTTTTTCAAAGCCAAAAGAAGGAGAAAGTACTTCAACTACTATCTCTCTTCCAATTTTTTGGTTAATTTTTTCCTGGGCTTTCCTAGCAATACCTTCAGCAGCTCCTAGCAAAAATATTTTAATCTTCTCGTTATCTTTGTGATACATATAAAATGCCGGGAACAAATCAGAACCAGAAATTTTTTCTTTGAGAGGAGTACCCAAAAACCTGGAGGCATACATCAATATTTGACTGTCGCAGACTCTATAAGTAGATGTATTGTAAGCTTCATAGAAATCGCGGTCATACTGCAACTTAATCAAGTGGTCTACATTGGGTGTAAATACGACACCACCTTCGCAGTCGAGTTTTTCAAACAACTCTGTGATTGACAAGTTATCTATCGAGACATTCAATAAATTAACTGTTTTCATTTATGATGCCCTTCCCGCTTTATATTAAACTACAACTCAAACTATTATCACCCACAATACAGTTTCGTGTTTTAACTACTTGGGTGCTTCAGCGAACATACTTTTATCAGTATATCCTCCTACACCCTGCCTGTCTAGTGAGTATGTTTAAAGATTATGTAAAGAATCAGCTCGTTTTAGAAAAAGTGTATAAAGCCCATTTTCTAAGTTTATAACTCGCAACACATTTTCAAGAAAAAGGCCATCCCCTGCTAATACTTGTTGAAGCATTGCAAATGAATGTAAAAAATAGTTTATGAGATTAAAATTTTAACCTAGTGAGAATTATGTCGCAACTTCTGAACTGGATTTCATCCAAAAGTGGTAGATTTTTTAGTTGTTGTCTCCAGGACTGGCAAGATAGTGTCAAGCTTAAAGTGAAGCAGCGATCGCATTTCCGAAAATCAGGATGATTTTTGGTGAACCAGCGACTGTCTTCTTGGTGGGGAACTGGTTTTCTTGGCCTTAAGACTTTCTGGAGCTTTTAAGACCAGACCTGATATTCCTCCTGCAATCAGCGCAAAAATCGGGTTAGTCATAGCATTCAAAACACAGTCAAACACGTACATAGTTAAGGCTATTCCCAGGGTGGCTGCAGGTGCTACTTTAGGATTAGACCAGGTTCTGGCGGGATATTTGAACAAGGAAAAGACGATAACAGGAAGTAACAAGGAAGAAAATAAACTAACCAAACCGACTGCACCGTTGACGCCAAATGCAATAATCCATAAGCTGTCGGTAACTGAGACATCATCACCGTATTCGTTATACACGCGGTTACCCCCCGAATCTCCCCAGCCAAACATAAATCTTTGCCGCGCCTTTTCCCCCAATATCTCTTCATTGTCAAATCTAAACTTCAAAGAGGCAGCTCGTTCTTCGCCAAATACTTGATTGATGAATCCAATCACGTCTTTGCTCGAGAATTGACCCGATGCAGCCACATACAGATAAAACACTATATATCCAATTATAAATAGCAATGGCAAAGAGGTGCGAAAAAACTTGGCAGAGTATAATACTAGCAACGCCATTACAAATAAACTGTAGGCGCCTGTTGAACGGCACAGGAAAAAAGCGATAGTTAATATAATTGCTAAAGTCTTGATGTTACGGCCCATAAACTTTTTAAGCGTCCCCGTTTGCCACAGCCAAACAGCAATTAAGGCGGCTGTCATCATCCACAGGCCCACCATCAAACCGTGCTGCATAAACACTACTGGTCTCCACCCCCCCAAACGCCTTGCTTGACCCCAGTCGTCAAAGGCATTGACGCCGTAAATCATTTGGTGGAGAATTGGGCCCCTAACTCCTTCAACTAAAGTAAAAGGAATGTAGGCTAACCCACCTGCAAAAATTCCGATCGCCAATTGTCGCAGCCCGCCTAAATTGCCCACATACAAGCGTCCTAAAAAATAAGGCAGACCCCAAGTAACGATTTGGTTGATAGTCGGAGAAATGGGGCTGCCACCATTACTAACTTGTGAAAAAATTGGACACAAACAGTAAATTACCATTGGCACGTCCAGCCAACCCGGCTTAAAAGATGTGAGGCGCGCCGTATCGTAGATCAGAGTCCCCAGCAAAATGGCGTAGCAAGCTGCGGAGATTTTGGTATACGGTGGCAATGAAGGGATTGGATAAGAAGCTTGCGGCAAAAACAGCCACGCTGCTACAAAACTTATAATTACTGCCCGTTGAGCCGGAAACCTCACAAACAGGTAAAAAACGACTGGAATAAAGCCGAACATAGCAAGTGGGATTAATGCAACCATAGGTATTTTTTGGCAGTAAAATTATAGAAAGACAACTCACATTGCCCGATAAAAATTCTCGTTTAAACGATCGCCCCACCCCAATCTTTTACATCAACCTCAATTTTACGTCTTGTTCGTTAATTGTGCCTAAAGTTCCAAAGCAGTGTACAGTGTCGCCTCGAAGAGATTAGTTGCATCCTCCCAAGTATAATTTATCACCCTTTCCAAAGCAGTCTCGGACATTGCGCGCCATTCGGCATCAGACAACTGACAAATCTGCTCGATCGCTTTTGCCATATTCTCTGGATCTTCTGGCTTGACAAGTATGCCACCCCCGCCAGCAAGTAGTTCCGGAGCCACACCAGAAGCAGTGCCAGTGACTGAAGTGCCGCAAGCCATAGCTTCTAAAATTGGCAAGCCGAAGCCTTCGGATCTCCTGGAAAACACCCAAGCATCGCATTTGCTGTAAAAATCTGTTCGTTGGTCTTGAGTAGGTTCTTTATTATACTCATTACCCTCATGCAGCAAATTGGGATTAGAACTATCGTGGCTGGAACAAATGCAACTAAACGAACGTTATAAATTTTTTAGCAGCTAGAGAGAAAGCTTTTAGGGCAAGATCGCAGCCTTTCCAAGGAGTTGTATTAAAGTACAGCTCGACTGTGGGAACTAATTGCTTGCCTCGGGGCTGCTTCCCTCGCGACAGAGGGTTGTAAAACTGTTTGGTGTCCACCGTAGGAGGGACGAGAGATACAGACAAATCGCCGTATTCATTCCGAGCTATGTCGGCTAGCCACTGGACCACAGCGATTTTGTGCATCGGCAGCCGCCAAGTTGCCTCTACTCGACCTTTTGGTACGTAGTCAAAAGCCTCATAATGTTGCAAAAAATATACTTTCGTTCCTTTCCTCGGAGAGAGTTTTGCCACCCACTCGGCAGTTTCCCACCAAGTAGCCATGACAATATCGGCATCAGGTACGTCAAGGTCACTAATTGGACGGTTGGTTTCGATAACTCGACTTTCGACATCCACCTTGTCAAAGTTAAACTTTTGTGTTTTAGGAGCGGACTTCCAACCCCTACCCCTCAGCAGCGATCGCAATTGTTGGATTAAAGCCGGCTGTGGCAGGGGCATAGAGACAATAAATATTTTGTATCCTCTCTTGTGCAGCAGTTCTGTGTAGATAGATAACACCCTCATGCCACCTTTAAGACTAAGGGTAGGCAGGACAAAAGTAACTTTCCTGAATAGATGCTGAAGATTGATACTGGTTAAAACTCCTCCTTATCCTTAAAGCAAGTTGGCACTTACCAGCCTTTGCTTGGCTTTTCTGCGGGGTGCGGATCTGTGTTGGAGGCGATCGTAACTCGATAGTCGAGCCGATCGATCTTACTTTGTCGTCAGGGACTTTTCCCAATTACAAATTGGCAGATGTGTGACGACTAGACAAGTTTAACCTGTAACGGAGCCAGCCTTAAAACCTCCTTTGCACTCTTTTTCAGATTTTGGCAGATCAATTTATAACCAATATTCCTTCCTCCCTGCGCTCAGAATTCGTGTCGAGACTGCTGCGTAGAAAACAGGACACGGGCAATTTATTTTACTTGTGGCAGAAGCACTCCACCAAAGGATATTGAGTTTCTGCCCAGAAATCCGGCGCCGAAAACGCGGGTAGCGCCGAATTTCAAATTGCAGCAGTTAGCCAACCGGAATTTTTCCATAGGGAGAAAACGAAACTATCTTAACGTCGCGCTGTTTAGATTTGTCTATAGCAACTTTCAAGCCGGCTTCAAAATGATCCGTGGCATCTTCCCACGTATAATTGTTCACCTTGGCATAGGCTGCTTCAGACATGGCTTGCCACTTGGAATTTCGCAACTGACAGATAGACTCTATGGCTTTTGCCATTTCTTGGGGATCTTCAGGTCTTACAAGTATGCCAGTACCCCCGCTCAAAATTTCAGGAGCAGCGCCTGCTGGGGTACTGATGACGGGAGTGCGGCACGCCATCGCTTCGATAATAGGCAAGCCGAAGCCTTCTGAGCGGCTCGCCAGCAGCCATGCATCGCATTTGCTGTAATAGTCTTTGATTTTGTCTTGGTCGGGTTGAATTACATACTCGGCATTTGCCGGTAGCGGCAATTCCGGGGATGGGGCCTCTGTACCGAAGGCAACCAGACGCAGGTTGGGGATCTTTTCTGCCGCTAGGGAAAAAGCTTTGAGGGCGATGTCAGTTCCTTTCCAGTAGACTGTAGAGTACATTAGACCAACTGTAGGAACCGATTGTTTGTTGCGAGGACAGGCGTAAAATTGCTTCGTGTCCACCGTAGGAGGAGCTAAGGAAACTTGACGATCGCCATATTTAGTCCTAGCTAGCTCAACTAACCACTCAGAAATCGTAATTTTGTGCATGGGCAGCATCCAAGTTGCTTCTACTCTTCCTTGAGGTAGATAGTCAAAAATTTCGTGGTGCTGGATAAAATAAGCTTTTGCTCCTTTGCTAGGAGATAGTTTAGCTACCCACTCGGCGGTTTCCCACCAGGTGGCCACTACTACATCAGCGTCAGGTACATCTTTATCTTCTACCGGGCGGTAGCGATCGGTAATTTTGTGTTCTACACCTAAGTTATCGAAAAATGAGGGTTCGTTTTCTGGTGGAGAAATCCAACCCCGTCCCCGCAGCAGCGACTTGACTTGCTGGCGCATACTCGGCTGGGGAGGGGGTACAGAGATGACGAACACGGAGTGTCCTCGCTTTCTCAAAAGTTCTGCGAAAATAGATATTACTCGTATTCCACCAGTTAGAGACAGAGTAGGAAGAACAAAGGTGATTTTCATTTTTAAGTCCCGCTTAAGACTTGGAATCGCATTCGGCACTGCTACCAGCACTGATGTTAGAGCCCAAAAGGAAAGAGGGGCGGGTGAATATTAATTACCGCTTTCCTGGTGTTTACATAGAATCCAACCGACCGACTGTTCGCAACACCCCAATATCTATCTGCCAAAACTTCACTGTCGTTGCATTGATAATAAAGATTGATGCGATCGCGAAACAGTTCCTAGAGGGATAATTTGCAGGTAAGCGAAATTTCCTACTATAGATAGATACCTCATGAAATAGTAGCTTTTTTCGCGACAAGCACCAAGCTAGACAACACCGTATGTTAAAGATTACATCATTGAGTCTCAAACAGACAAGGATGTACGGTAAACCGAATATCACCCCAATTTTAAGATGGAATAAAGGTAGCATTTGCAACAATATTCAGTAGGTTGACATCGCCTTTGGCAAAATTTTATACTTAATTAAAGAGGGAGATTCTTACCTCGAGAATGTTGAGTCCTCCATCGCTGGAATAGATATAAACATCCATCGGTAGCTGGGATTTTTGGGTAACAGTCCTTTAGGTATTGCTTGACACAATATCCTATTTTGTCAGGATTCAGACATGGTAGTTTTCTCAGATACCAGCAGGGGCGCGATCGCGCGAATCACCGTCGTGGACGTGCGAATGAGGAAATCAAGCCTGTTTTTCAAGCGATATCTCTCGCCCTCACTTGTCGTATGTTCGTGTAAAAACCCGGTTGATGCGTCCACTGTTTGAAAAAATAGGTTTCCCAATCGTGCTACAGAACATAGAGTTTCACGGATATAAATTTAATTAGCTGCCTTAGTTTTAAATTTGTGAATAAAAGGCGATCGCCTGAAAAATTTCCCAAAAGAGACTGCCACTGCGGGGCAGAGTATATGTAGCGTTACTGCCCAATTCCTGTCTAAGTAATTACCGTAACAATAATTCAGCAGCCAATTATCAAATGACCCTATAAAGATCAAAGGAATACTCAAAGTAGATCGGCCTATATCGTGCAAACCTTGACTCCTAAGCAGTAGCAGCAACTTCGTGGTATTTATCAAACGATTTCGCGTACAAAAAATTTCATGTTATGAAAGCATCATTTTTCCTAAGTTTGCAATTTCGGATGACAATCGGTGTGCTCTTGGGGGCCCGGCCACCGATGCTGATAGCGATATGTTGGCCAGTTTTCATGCAGCTAAAATTATGCGATCGCCAGCAAAACAAAACTTTGAATTTAAAGCAGATACCTTAACGGAAAGCATCTGCCCGTGGGAAGATATGAACGTTCGATTGTTGCACAGCATCAGTCAAGAACCCAGTACAATCAGCATGAATGCCAGCAAACAGTTGTCGCTGCTAGTTGGCATGAAGCGCAGCTACAGCCACAAATACCTTGCAAAAGCTTACAATTTATCAGGGTGTACGATCGCCTGCGGTAGTGGCACGCCGTCCGGATCATGGGGGAGAGATTAATCTGGAGAGTGAGTTGGGTAAAACGTCAAATTTTACTGTACAATTGCCAGGAATAGTCGCTGAAAAAGCAGCTAGTTAAAGAGGATTTTCCAACCAATACTTGCCAGGGCAAAATCTGCGATCGCGTGGCTGAGATAACTAGGCCAAAGCGAACGGTAAGTCAGATAAGACTGAGACCAAATTATCGCGGCGGTGAAGACAGCTAAGGAACCTAAGAGAACAGCCTCCCAGTCGCTGTAAGCTGCTATTACAAAAATGTGGTGGATCGTGAAAAATAGCGAACTCAGAAATATTGCTTTTGTTCCCGGTATGAGAATCTGGCATTTCTGGCAGACAAACCACCGCCAAGTAAATTCTTCAATCAGCGAGTTAACCAGCACAAAATATGCTTCTACAATCAAGTAAATATTACGGCTGGTAATACCTAATTGGTACGATTTTTCTTTAGCAACTACAGGATCGATCCACTGCTGCCCAAAAACGCTATAGATACCCACAATCACCGCAAACATGAATATTCCCCAAATAGATCCAGCCAGCAATTCTTGGCACTTGGGTAGGGATAAACTCAGCTTTTTGCGATCGACAAAAACAGACCACGCGATCGGAAAAATCAGCAACCAAACTTGACACAAGACTGACAGTGTTTGTCCCCAGCTTTCCGGGGCAATATACAAGCCTGCTATGATACCAATACTAGCAGCAGGGACAAGTAGTGTTAGAGCCAATAGTGCTTTTTTGCGATCGCCCATATCCAGCATTTTGCACGCTTCATTGGAAAATTAGATTAAGATCAAAGGTAAAATCTTGGTCACTGCAGACAGGCGCTACCACTTTCAAAAAACCAGGTAACTGTAGTGCCGCGATCCAAACCTTTATGCAGTCATTCATTCTCCATTTTTAAATCTAAAATTTAAAATGGTATGAGTTTTGTGTCGCTTATAAAAGTGGTGCTTATTTGTGGACTAGAAAAATATACAGTTGCATAAAATTGAAGACTCCGCCGTTAAAGAAGTTTTTGTGGCAAAAAAGTCTTTATTCAAGCACAATTTGATAATCTGTTGGCATTGGTGACTCGAAATACCATAATATGATTAAATCCCTAGTAGCTGTGTATTTTGGCTGAATGACGATCGCAATTGATTTTGGAACTAGCAACACCGTCGTCGCTCGCTGGAATCAAGTCCTCCAGCAGCCCGAAACTTTGAAATTACCGGGATTGTCGGCAATCTCGGCTCAAAATCCGCCCCTCATTCCTAGTTTACTCTACGTTGAGGACGCTGCTCAAAGTAAAGTCTTACTCGGTCAGCAAGTCCGCGATAAAGGTCGGGATTTGAGTGGAGATTCTCGGTTTTTTCGCAATTTTAAGCGGGGAATTGGCACTTCAGTTCAGGGTTTTGTGCCGGAACTTGACGGGCAAATTATTACTTTTGAACAAGTAGGTGAGTGGTATTTGAGTCAAATTGTTAATTCAATTCGCCAACTGCCTTTGCCGATCGATTCTTTGATTTTTACTGTGCCGGTAGATAGTTTTGAAGCTTACCGCCATTGGTTGGGCAAAGTGTCTCAATCTCTCCAAGTAGAACAGGTGCGGATGTTGGACGAACCTACGGCGGCTGCTTTGGGTTACGGTTTGGCCGATCGCGAAAATCTGTTAGTCATTGATTTCGGTGGCGGAACTCTCGATCTTTCTTTGGTGCGTTTGGACGCTTCCTCCGACAAAAAGCCTCTCGGTTTTATTCTTAAGTGGGGCGAAAAGCTATTAGCTGAATCTTCAGCGCAAAAAACAAAAGTTGCCCGGGTTTTGGCTAAAGCCGGACAAAATTTAGGCGGTTCTGATATTGATAATTGGCTGGTCGACTATTTTGTTCAAACAAAAGGGCTGGCAAAATCTCCGATTACAACGAGATTGGCAGAACGGTTAAAGATTCAATTGTCTTTGGTGAATCAGGCAGTTGAGGTTTATTTTGATGACGAAAATTTTGAGAGTTACGAATTAGAATTAGATCGATCTCGTTTTGAATCTATCCTCGCTGAACATCAGTTTTTTGACAAACTAGACGAGTGCATGAATCAAGTATTGCAGCAAGCGCGGCGCCAAGGCTTAGAAATTGGGGATATTGATGCAGTTTTGCTAGTTGGCGGTACTGTACAAATTCCTGCCTTCGGGCGTTGGGTGGAGCAATATTTCGAGCCGGCAAAAATTCGCTGCGACAAACCCTTTGAGGCGATCGCCCAAGGTGCTCTGCAACTGAGTCAAGGCATAGAAATCAAAGATTTTCTCTATCACAGTTACGGAATTCGCTACTGGAACCGCCGCGACAATTGCCACAGTTGGCACAGTTTAATCAAATCCGGCCAGTCTTATCCGATGAGCGAACCGGTAGAGTTAGTCTTGGGGGCTTCTTTAGAAAGTCAGCCAAGTATAGAATTAATTATCGGCGAATTGGGAGCGGAAACTGGCGGCACGGAGATATATTTTGACGGCGACAGGCTAATTACTCGCCAACTCGCGGGCCAAACATCGGTACAGCCCCTAAATGATAAAGAAGGAGCACGCAGCATCGCTCAATTGACGCCGCCTGGGTATCCGGGGAGCGATCGCATAAAAGCTTTGTTCCGCGTTGACGAACAGCGCTTTTTGCGAATTACCGTGGAAGATTTGCTGACAAATGAAACTTTGTTAGAGGATAAACCAGTGGTGCAGCTAAGTTAAGGATAGACTTTACAGGTAAGGTGCGCCGAAGCGCACCCTACTGATTCCGTTCAAAACAAATTGTTAAAAGCAGATGAACTACAAACTAGAATTTCCACTCTCTCCCGAATTAGAAAAGTATCGCGACCGAATCGAAGCTACCATTAAACCTTACATTGAAATTAAAATCCAGAATAATGACCAGGTTAATTGGTGGCAGAGTAAATTTGGAGGATTTCCTTATTTACCTAAAGGCTTTGAATATCCCAAAACTGGTGACGGTAAATATTTATTTTTGCTAACGCAACTCAACTTTGATGAAATACCGCCTTTAGATGGTTTTCCCGATCGGGGTATCTTACAGTTCTATATAGCTGACGATGACCTATATGGTTTAAATTTGGACAATTCTTCCAATGCAGATAATCATACAATCGAAGACCAATTCAAAATAATTTATTTTCCTCATCCCGACTTCAAAGTTGAAAACATTATTACCAATTATGATTTTTTGTCGGAACCCGAAATTTTTCCTGTTCAGGGCAGTTGCGGCTTGCAATTTACTAAAAAATATGCGCCTATCAGTACCATTGACTACCAATTTACCGAACTATTAGGAGAAGAAATTAACGAGTTATTTATGAACCATAAAATTGACGATAAGTACCGAGAAATATCGCATTCCTTGGGTCATAAAATAGGTGGTTATCCATATTTTACACAAGACGACGTAAGAAAATGTAATAGTAACTCCGATCAAAAACAAAAGCCAGACATTCTTCTATTCCAAATGGATACCGATTGCTGCAATGAGACAGTAGATATCATGTGGGGAGACAGTGGTGTAGGTAACTTTTTTATTGATGAATCAGCACTCAGAGAATTAGATTTTAGTAAAGTTTTATACAATTGGGATTGTTGTTAAAAGCAGCAGTTAAGTAAGCCCACCTAAAAAAACATAATACCCCGAACCCCGACTTCTTAAAGAAGTCGGGGTTCTAACAGATTGAATAGTGTTTGACTATGCCCGATGCCCAATTCCCAATTCCCTAAACCTGAGATTTGTGCACCACCACGGGTGTTCCCACCGAGGCCCATTCAAATAGCCATTTAGCGTGATTGACAGCTACATTTGTGCAGCCGTGAGTAACGGGATTGCCAAACAAATTGTGCCAGTAAGCGCCGTGAATTGCATTGCCGCCGTCGTAATACATTGTATAGGGAACGTCCGGCACGTCGTAGTCCGGTCCAGTCATTCTAGTAACGCGGTATTTGGTTTCAACGGCAAAGGTTCCCGTGCGAGTTGGAGTCGATGATTTGCCGCTGGAAATAACCACCGCGTAAACAGGTATATTTCCTTCCCAAGCTATTAACCTTTGTCTTGACAAATCTATTTCAATCCAGCGTTCGCTGGATTGCTGCAACTGCATAATTTTATTGGCAATTATGTTGTGCTGTTCGCCGGCAATTACAGGAATTGAACCGCCGCAGAATACAGCAAAACTGAGAGCGAAGCCGGCACAGAAAGTTCCAGCGCGACGGAAGTAAGTTGAGTTAATAATCCTGTTCATTTCTCACACCTCGTACTATTTTAGATTTTAGGTTTTAGATTTTAGATTGGCTTGTCCTATTGTAGATTTTAGATTTGAAATGTTGGATTGGGAAAGTGGACTTAACAAGTTGTTAAGTTTTGGGCGAGAGTTCGGGCAATTGCGGCGATCGCGCGCCAATCGCGATTTTCCACTAAGTGTTTAGGAAATAAGTCTCCGGCTAAACCAACGGCGATCGCCCCGGCGTCAATAAATACTTTCGCGTTTTCCAGCGTCACCCCGCCAGTGGGAATTAAAGGAATGTTTCCCAGGGGGCCTTGCAGGCTTTTCAGGTAAGCCGCGCCTCCCAAAGCCGATATCGGAAACACTTTAACGCAGGTAGCGCCTGCTTGCCACGCGGTCACAATTTCCGTAGGAGAAAAAGCACCGGGGACGATCGGCACTCCGGCGTCAACTGCTGTTTTAATCATCGCTACATCGGTATGCGGAGTAAACAGAAATTGAGCGCCACAGTCTATTGCTTGCTGCAACTGTTCTAAGTTTAATAAAGTGCCGGTGCCAATACTAAAAGTAGGAAATTCCGAGCGGAGTTCGGCAATTAATTCAGCGGCTTTGTGGGTGTTCCAAGTAATTTCAATAAACTGGATTCCGCCTGCTGCTACCGCTGATGCCATCTGCCAAGCAAGTTCCTTTTCTGAGGAACGGATGACTGCGATCGCCCGGTGTTTTTTTAGTATTGTCAACCAAGATTGATGATTCATGCTAACTGATTTTGCCCCCAGATAATTCAATAAAGTTCAGATCGGAAGACCGAGCGGTTGAAACCGCATCTATACAAACAAAACCCACCTCCGTGGGTTTCCGAGGGGGGGTTAAAATTGCGTTATTTTCTTTACACCACAGGCGAGTGGACTGCGTTTGACTTGCTAGCTAGAGTAAGTAAAGCCTCAGCATCGCTCGGTTGTGCCATCCATATTACCGCCATTTGCATAACCTCGCTCTACCCGTTGTAATGAGCAACAACTTTAACCACTTTTCCGGTTGAACTGACTTCCATAAACTCACCTGCCTTCGTGCCTTTTTGGTTGATGTAGTAAAGGACAACACTGGAAACTCCCCACATCACATCAAGCAACTCAAACTTGAGGTCAGGATAAACTTCCAGCCCCTTTTTGAAGTAGTTTCGTAGCGCTTCTTTGCCTGTCACTGTTCCAGATGGTTCATTTAGCAGTTGCGCTGCGACAGGCGATATCAGAATTACATCTTCTGCGTAATGGGACATGATGCGATCGAGGTTATGAGTATTCCAAGCTTCTACCCAATCAAGTGCAAGTTCACGCGCTCTATCTTCTGTGACGATCATGGTTTGCTACTCCAATGCTTTTTTTCGCTGCTTCCTGTGTGTCCACAAAAAAATCGGGGCGATTCCCGAAAATCCAAGAATCACCCCAATTATTGATTTCAAACTTTAGATTTAATCTAAAATCCAAAATCCAAAATCCAAAATTGATTAGGCGATCGTCGCCATTTTCACATCGCTATTAGCTAACAAATTTTGCAATTCATCCGCATCCACAGTTTCCTTTTCAACTAGCATATCTGCTAAAGCATTAAGGACATGGCGGTTGCCGACGAGTACATCTTTAGCGCGACGGTAAGCTTGTTCTACCAACAAACGCACTTCATCGTCGATCGTCGCTGCGGTTTCTTCGGAGAAATCGCGTTCGGCCATGATATCGCGACCCATGAACATATTGCCTTGTTGACGACCGAGAGCCACAGGACCTAGCCGATCGCTCATTCCGAAGCGAGTCACCATTTGCCGCGCTACTCTTGCCACTTGCTGCAAGTCGTTCGACGCCCCAGTCGTTACTTCTTCTTCGCCGAAGACAATTTCTTCAGCAATGCGGCCGCCCAAAGCTACCGCCATTTGATTTTGCAAGTAAGACCGAGAATACAAGCCAGAATCCATCCGATCTTCGCTGGGTGTGAACCAAGTCAAACCGCCAGCGCGGCCGCGGGGGATAATGCTAATTTTCTGCACGGGGTCATAATCGGGCATCAGCGCGCCGACTAAAGCGTGACCGGCTTCGTGGTAAGCTACCAAAGTTTTGCGCTTTTCGCTCATCACGCGGTCTTTCTTTTCCGGGCCAGCGAGCACGCGGTCGATCGCATCGTTGACTTCATCCATCGAGACTTCTGTCAAGTTGCGGCGGGCGGCTAAAATTGCTGCTTCGTTGAGTAGGTTGGACAAATCCGCACCGGTGAAACCGGGTGTCCGGCGGGCGATTTTTTCCAAGTCCACGTCTTTCGACAAAGTTTTGCCGCGGGCGTGAACGTTGAGAATTTCTAGGCGGCCTCCGAAGTCGGGGCGATCGACCACAACTTGGCGATCGAAGCGACCCGGACGCAGCAGCGCTGCATCGAGTACGTCGGGGCGGTTCGTGGCAGCAATCAAAATGATGCCAGTATTGCCCTCAAAGCCGTCCATTTCGGTCAGCAACTGGTTCAGGGTTTGTTCCCGTTCGTCGTTACCACCGCCCAAACCAGCGCCCCGCTGGCGGCCTACCGCGTCAATTTCATCGATAAATACGATGCAAGGAGCGTTAGATTTAGCTTGTTCAAACAAGTCGCGGACGCGGGAAGCACCGACACCCACGAACATTTCCACAAATTCTGAACCGGAAATCGAGAAGAAGGGAACGCCGGCTTCTCCAGCCACTGCTTTTGCCAGCAGGGTTTTGCCTGTTCCGGGAGGGCCGACCAGCAGCACGCCTTTGGGGATTTTTGCTCCGACTGCGGTGAAGCGGTCTGCATTTTTCAGGAAGTCCACGACTTCTGCGAGCTCTAGCTTGGCTTGTTCGATGCCTGCCACGTCGCCGAAAGTCACCTGAGTTTGCGGCTCCATTTGGACTCTAGCTTTGGATTTGCCGAAGTTCATGGCTTGGTTGCCGGGCCCGTTTTGGGCGCGCCGCACCAGGAAAAACAGTCCGACCAAAAGCAGAATCGGGAAGAACAGGCTGCTGAGGGCTTTTACCCAGAAGCCTTCGTCGCTTTGGGGCAGAACTGAAATATCTACGTTATTTTTGGTCAGGATGTTGATCAGTTCGGGGTCGTTCGGCAGGTTAACGAGTACCTTGTTGCCGTCCTGGGCTGTGACCAGGGCTTTGCTGCGATCGGAACTGATATTTATTTTGTCTACTCTCTTGCCTTCGACTTCCTGAATGAATTGACTGTACTTCCAAACTTCGCGGCTTGGGGGCTGTTTGTCAAAAAAAGCCGTTGCTAAGGCAATGACTACAATAGCCAGCAGTGCGTACAGGCCAGCGTTTCTCCACCGTTTATTCACCGAGGTCGATCCTCCTAATTTTTAGTCCCTGTGATTTGGGAATTTTTATTTATGTTCATCAATCTTAACGTAATTGTAACTTGTTTTTGTGTGGTGGGGAATCCCGGCCCTGCTGTGGCGGTCTGAGGTCGCGGGAACGGAACTGCCCTGCGCGGCGTCAGGAGATTCGGGTGTTGTCCTAATTTTTGCGTTTCCTCATACACTATAAGACAGAATTTGTCAATATTTTCAAAAGTGGTGGCGATCGCGTTAATCCCTTTTTCGGTTAAATAGCCATGCAGAAACCGGGTTTGTTGACGGAAATACTGCACTTGAGTCTTTAATTGGAGTGAAAAATCCGGTTTCTTTGGTAGTGACGCGTAAGTTCTCTTAAACTCTTAAGTAAGGTAAAGTAGGACTGACCCAGAAACCAAGTGCGTTTACCAAAAATCGTCATTTACCTCAATAGTCTGAGTTCAAAACCAGCTTGATTTCGTAACTAAATTTAACTTCAAGGTTTTTTTTAGAAAACGCATTCCCAGATTAATAACACAATGAATTAAGGAGAACATTTGATCATGACTTCAGAAATTAATCAAATCATTCCCGCAGAAATTAAGTACGATCAATTTTATCAGGCTATTAAACAAATAGCGAAAGAAGAAGATATCCAAACCATTTTAGAAATAGGGTCATCTTCCGGTGAGGGAAGTACAGAAGCATTTGTCACAGGAATTAGACAAAATCCCCATCATCCTCAACTTTTTTGCATGGAAATTTCCCAGGCAAGATTTACCGCATTACAAAACAGATATGCTAAGGACGGCTTTGTAAAATGTTATAATGTTTCATCAGTAGGAATTAATAAGTTTGCTCGAGAAAAAGAAGTTATTGATTTTTATAATTCTTACCCAACTGCACTGAACCAATACCCCCTACAACAAGTTTTAGAGTGGCTCAGACAAGACCTAAAATATCTCCAAGATTCTAGAGTATCTCAGGCAGGGATTAAGCAAATAAAATCAGAAAATAAAATCATTTTTTTTGATGTTGTCTTAATAGATGGTTCGGAATTTACCGGGGAAGCTGAATTAGATGAAGTCTATGGGGCTAAATTTATATTGCTAGATGATATTAATACCTTTAAAAACCATAAAAATTACCATAGGCTTCTCAAAGATCCTAATTATAAACTCTTATTGCATAATCTTCATCTGCGAAATGGTTATGCCATTTTCCATCAAGAAAAATTTGCGTTTAATGAAGAACAAATCGAACAACGGCTTGTACAAAGATTAGTTCGTCAAGGGATGACAGTTTTCGATATTGGAGCAAATATTGGTAACTATTCTCTTTTGTTTAGTAATTTAGTCGGACGTGAAGGAAAAGTATATTCATTTGAGCCGACTTCAACTACTTTTAATACACTTAAACGACGCACAGAAAATAATCAGAATGTTTTCGCGTTTCAGAATGCAGTATTTTCCGAGAATAAACTGATTGAATTTAATGAATTTCCTGATGAGTTTTCGGTTTGGAACAGCATCGGCAGACCGCAGATGGAAAATCCCGAAAATCCCCAGGAATATGTACCTATTGTAAAAAGCGAAACCGTTAGCGCGATTACAGTTGATTCATTTTGTCAAAAACATAATATTGAGAAAATTGATTACTTAAAAATCGATGTAGAAGGAGCTGAAAGTGATGTTCTTAATGGTTGCATGAATCTTTTAGCAAGAAAAGCAATTGAGTTTATTCAGTTTGAAATCTCTCAAAAAATGTTAGAGGGAATGCAGCACACCGCCAAAGAAACTTTTGATTTACTCATGGCTAATGGTTATGAGTGTCATTGTATAGAAAAAACGGGTGCGATTGGTGGAGCAGTTGTCAACTCTAAGGCTTTCTATGAAAATTATATTGCGTTTCCATCACTTCCCCTTCATTTCTTTACCATCGTTCTCAATGGTGAACCGTTCATCCGTTATCATATTGATGTCTTGAAAAAATTACCCTTTCGATGGCACTGGCATATTGTCGAGGGGGTGGCAGATTTAAAACATGATACGGCTTGGAGTGTCAATCTGGGCGGTAACATTTCTGATGATGTTCATCGCGACGGACGCAGCCTGGATGGGACTACCGAATATTTAGATGAACTGGCTCGTCTTTATCCCCAAAATATTAGCATTTATCGTAAGCCAGAAGGCGAATTTTGGGAAGGGAAACGAGAAATGATAAATGCTCCTCTTTCCCGGATTTCTGAAGAGTGTTTATTGTGGCAAATTGATGTAGATGAGCTCTGGACTTTTGAGCAGATTTGCCAAACTCGACAGATGTTTATTGAACATCCTGAAAAAACAGCGGCTTTTTATTGGTGTTGGTATTTTGTTGGGGAAAATTTAGTTATTAGCACTCGTAATTGTTATGCAAATAATCCTCAATATGAATGGCTACGCACTTGGCGTTTTAAACCAGGTATGGTATGGGCAACTCATGAACCGCCCAGATTAGCGGAACCCTTACCTAACGGTAAATGGCGTGATGTCGCGTTTGTTAATCCTTTTCGACATCAAGAAACCGAAAAAGAGGGGTTGGTTTTCCAACATTTTGCCTACGTTACCCCGAATCAATTGCGCTTTAAAGAGCAATATTATGGTTATAAAAATGCGACTTCCCAATGGTTAAATCTGCAACAACAGACTCAATTTCCTGTGTTATTGCGTCAATACTTTGATTGGGTTAATGATGAGAGTCAAGTCAATAGCGCGATCGCCTGTGGAGTCGAACCCATTGCACAACGAGATATTAGTACAAAAGCTTGGCAATTTAAAACAGTTTCTCCTTTACCTGCACTTGCTGTTAAGCCTAGTCAAAAATATCCGACAATTCTCATTGATGGTGTATTTTTTCAACATAATAATACAGGCATTGCTCGCGTTTGGAAATCCCTATGGCAAGAATGGGCAAATACGAACTTTGCTCAACATATTATCATTTTAGATCGTAACGGAACTGCTCCAAAAATTCCAGGTCTTCGTTATCGTACTATTCCCCTTTACGATTATGGTAATACCGATCGCGATCGCGCGATGCTCCAACAAATCTGCGATGAAGAAAAAGCCGATTTATTTATTTCTACTTATTATACAACCCCTTTGTCAACGCGATCGGTATTCATGGCCTACGACATGATTCCAGAGTTGATGGGGCAAAATATTGGTCATTCCGAGTGGAGAGAAAAGCATTGCGGTATCCGCCACGCCTCGGCATACATCACCATTTCGGAAAATACAGCCCGCGATTTAATTAAGATTTTTCCGCAGATTTATTCAAATTCTGTCGCTGTAGCGCACTGCGGAATAGATGCCAATTTTTCGCCAGCCGATAGAGAAGAAATTTCAGGCTTTAAGTCAAAATACAGCATTACCAAGCCCTATTTTCTTTTGGTAGGCGAAAGGGTAGGCTGGCATGGTTACAAGAACGGGACATTATTCTTCAAAGCCTTTTCTCAACTTGCCAACAAGTTTGACTTTGATATAGTCTGTGCAGGTGGCAAACCTGTATTAGAACCAGAGCTGAAATTGTACTGTCCTGGGAATACTGTCCACACGCTACAACTAAGCGACAGCGAACTGAGAACTGCTTACTCTGGTGCTTCAGTGTTAGTTTATCCGTCGAAATATGAAGGCTTTGGGTTGCCAGTCCTTGAGGCAATGGCTTGCGGTTGTCCAGTCATCACCTGTCCAAACGGTTCGATTCCAGAAGTAGCAGGACAAGCAGCGGTTTATGTGGACGGGGATGATGTTATTGGGCTTGTCAATGCTTTGGGGGAAATACAGAAGCCCGCTGTCCGCAACTCATTAATTGCGGCGGGGTTAGAGCAAGCTAAGAAGTTTTCCTGGTCAAAAATGGCAGCAATTGTTAGCTCAGTTTTGGTTCAAGTAGCTGAGCGCGCACATGAGAATGCTGCAGTTCAACAGCCAACTGATGCAGCATTGCAGGCGGAATTAGGGAATGGTGAGAACTCCCAGCCTGTCCCGTCGGCTTTTAAAGTATCTGCGATCGTTTCTACTTACAATTCCGAAAAATTTATCCGCGGCTGCTTGCAGGACTTGATAGAGCAAACGCTGTACAAACAAGGCCAACTCGAAATCATAGTAATTGACAGCGGTTCCCAAGAAAACGAACAGTCTGTTGTGCGGGAATTTCAAGCGAAATATCCGAATATTGTGTACGATCGCACTTCGGATCGCGAGACATTATATGCAGCCTGGAATCGAGGTATTAAGATGTCGCGCGGAGATTACATGACTAATGCTAATACCGATGACAGACACCGCCCCGATGCCCTAGAAATCATGGCGAAATACTTGGACGAAAACGCAGAAGTAAGTCTGGTTTATGCCGATCAATTAATTACCAACACAGTTAACGATACTTTTGCCACAACCCAAGCCGAAAAGCGCTGGAGTTGGCCAGCCTTTGACTACAGCGAACTCGAACGGCGCTGCATTATTGGCCCCCAGCCGATGTGGAAAAAATCGCTGCACGAAAAATACGGCTATTTCCGAACAGAGTTTACGGCGGCTGGCGATTACGAATTTTGGCTGCGGATTGGCAAAACCGAAAATATTGTGCACTTGCCAGAAATTCTCGGCTTGTACTGCGAAAATCCACAAGGTTTGGAACATTCATCGCCAATATCGCAGCAAGAAACTCGGCAAATATGGGATGAATATGGAATCGCCCGCCGAGGTGTAAAACCAGCCACTACATTACCTGTTTCAATCTCTCCATCACAGCTAAATGCCATGCCCTACCGCACCTCCGCAGAAACACTCGTCAGCGTAATCATTCCCTGCTACAACCACGCAACTTTACTCAGAGAAGCTGTTGAAAGTGTTGTCAGTCAAACTTATTCAAACTGGGAGTGCATAATTGTCAATGATGGCAGCACGGATGATACCAGCAACTTCGGAAAATATTTAATTAAACTGTATCCTCAAAAATCGCTTCGCCTCATAGATAAACCCAACACCGGGCCGGCTGATTCGAGAAATCTTGGCGTTGAGCAGTCGTCAGGAAAGTTTATTTTATTCCTAGATGCTGATGATAAACTTCATCCCAAATTTCTAGAGGAGTGCGTCGAAATTTTATTAGCAAAACCGAATGTTGGTTTTGTCTATACAGATGTGCAGCACTTCGGAGCCAACTGCGATTTAGTTGTTCACGGTGACTTTGATGCCAATCGGTTTTTGAGAGACAATCAAGCCCCCGCTACTTCCCTATTTAGAAGGGAGATTTACGAGCAAGTAGGCGGCTTGAAAAAAGTTATGAAGCTGGGATGCGAAGATTGGGAGTTTTGGGTTTCTGCCTATGAAAAAGGCTGGTTAGGCGATCGATTACCTAAGCCTTATCTCTATTACAGACAGCACGGCGACGGCTCTAGCAGAACCCAAAAAATGGCATGCGATCGCCCAAAATTAGACTTAATGAGAGCCACACTTATTCACCTCCACTCTCAACTTTACAAACCCGAAGAAGTGCGTTGGTCACAGCAGATTTTGCAGCAACACGGCAATTTAATAGCTAATGAGTTAGTTGAATTTAGCAAACCCGAACAATTTTTAACTTTGCTGTCCCAATATGTGGGAGAGTATCAAAAAGACCAAGCTAATGAAGTAAACCTCGCTAACATCCGCCAATCCCGCCAGCAACTTGCCAATTATTGGCTGAATCTGCCCGCAGAACAACTGGCAAATGCCTATGGCGGTGATGCAGGTAAGGCGCATCAGCTACTGCTCAAAAGTAACATCAAAGATGAAGCGCTGACAGATGCCGAAAAGAGTGTTATCGATCGCCTAACAGCACATCTCTCCCAGGGAATTAAAACTCCCAAAGATATTAATTACCTACTGGCAGCCGCCCTCTATCGTCGTGCAGATCAGTTACTGCTGAAGTATGAAAGTGCAGCTATACCTAATTGGTTTGTCAGCGACTATCTCAAATTTATGTTTGCTGCGCCTACTCTCTTTCAAGAAATAGGAGAGGCTGACAATTATTGCCAGTATGTCCAGGGATGGGTCAGTTATTTGCATAGCAATATCTTCAAGAACCAAAACTCACAAGTGTGGCAGGATATCGCTTGGTTTTTCACTCAAAGTGCTAACTTTATTCCTCTGTACTTCAATAGTAAAAATCTCAAGGATATCTACACAAAGCGGGCAGATATTATTGAATATGCCGTGAAAAATCGTGGGGCTGCGATTGATTGCATTTTTCCGGCTCGACCTGCGAACAGACCGAAAATTCGCCTCGGTGTCCTGACTAAACATTTTGGGGCGATGACGGAAACTTTCGCCACGTTACCCGCTTTTGAATATCTGAATCGAGAGCAATTTGAAATTATTTTATACGCTCTCAATCTCGACGGGAATAAACTAGAACAGTATTGTCAGAGTCGCGCTGACAGACTGGTTAAACTGCCGAATGACTTGCCAATTCAAGTTCAGACAATCCGCGCTGATGACTTAGATATTCTGCTGATTGCTACCAATATTACTGCGGTTACTCATCCGATTAGTTTACTAGCATTGCATCGATTGGCGCGGGTACAAACTACCTGTTTTAATTCTCCCGTTACCACAGGAATTCGACACGTTGACTATTACATTGCTGGTAAGTTGATGGAACCTGCACCTGAAGGACAGGAGCATTATCGCGAGGAATTAGCAACTATTGATGGGCCTGGCTGCTGTTTTAGCTATACCCTCGAACCTTACACTCCTAACATTAATTTCACCAGAAATAGTATCGGCATTGCCGAGGAATCGGTTGTCTTTATTTCGAGTGCTAATTTGTATAAGCTACTGCCGGAGTTAAGGGAAACATGGGCAAAGATTATTGCTGCTGTTCCTAATTCGGTGCTGTTTTTAATGCCCTTCGGCCCTAGCTGGACTAATCATTATCCTGGGGGGGCTTTTGTAAATAATATGAAAGCCGTTTTTGCTAAGTATGGCATTGAGAGTAATCGTTTGCAGGTGTTGAAGAGTTTTCCTAACCGTGCGGATGTTAAAGAAGTTTTGAAGTTGGGGGATGTTTATTTGGATTCCTATCCCTATGCGGGCACTACTTCTCTTGTAGATCCGTTAGAGGTGGGACTTCCAACAGTGGTTAGGGATGGCGATACTTTGCGATCGAGAATGGGGGCGGCGGTGGTACGATCGCTCTCTATGCCAGATTTAATTGCCAATAGTGAAGCATCTTACATTCAGCTAGCCGTTAGTCTGGGCACTAACCGGCAATTGCGGCAGCAAAAACGGCAGGAAATTCAGCAAAAAATGCAAGCTAACCCGGCTTGTTTTGACAGTGTGGCATACTCTGGGGCGATCGGCAAATTATTCCAAGAACTCTTTGGCAAATGGCAAACCAACCACCTGGAAGCATCCCGCAGCTTACAGGATAGCATTCCCAAACAGGCAGATTTGGGCGAGATGCTCTCGAAAAACGTCCAGCTTTACCAAAGAAACTCATCAAACATCTCAGCAATATCCGAACTGCGTCAAATCCGCAAACAAATCGCTGATTTTTGGCTGAACGTTCCCACCGAAAATCTCGAAACCGCCTACAGAAGTGCTTCAGGTAACAGCTATCAAATCCTGCTCAAGAGCGGTTTCCAACGTCAACCGATGATCGAAAGCGAACAAATATTTTTGCAGCAATTAACCCAGATTAGCAAAGGATTAGTGCATCCCAAAGCTGTCAACGCCTTGCTTGCTGCGATGCTGTATTTCCCGCCGGGAACCATGCGAATTCCCGACGCTCGCAACCGTTTGCCACACTGGTTGATTGGGGATTACGAACAAGTTTTTGAGAGTGACTCCGCTGTCAAGTCTGAGTCAACTTCTGACTTGCTAGCTCAATACATTCAATCCCCGCAATTTGCAAATCAACTGTTAGGATGCGTCAATCTTTACCGCATCGATCCGTCTGACGAATCGGTAGTTTTGGAACTCCGCCAAATCAGAAAACAAATGGCTGATTTTTGGCTGACTGTTCCTTCAGATAAACTAGAAAATTTTTATCGAGGAGAAGTTCGCAAGGGATATAAATCAATACTCGGATGTGGCTTGCAAGCAGAAGCAATGACTGAAGCAGAACAAAAATTTTTGCAGCAATTGACCGACATTAGTAAAGGGTTGGTGCAGCCTCAAGCTATCAATGCTCTGCTGGGGGCGATGCTGTATTTTGTACCAGGTAAAATGCGGGTTCCCGATGCTCGCACCCGCTTGCCGCAGTGGTTGGTTGAAGATTACGAAAAGGTGTTTGAAAGCGCATTTACGACAACAGAACAACCACTTGTCAAACAAGATTATCTGCCGCAGTTTCTCAATCAATTAACTGCTGCGGTCAATCTCTATGAAATCGACCCAACGGGTGAATTAGTGATAGCAGATTTGCGGCATATTCGCAAGCAAATTGCCGATTTGTGGCTGAGTGTTTCCGGCGAACAACTGGAACTTTTGTACCGGAGCGATTTTGGCAAGGGCTACAAAGCAATGTTGGGCTGCGGGTTTATTAACGAGCCGCTGCATGAGAGCGATCGCGAGTTTTTTAACTCGTTGGTTGTGAAGTTGAGTAAAGGGTTTGGAGCGCCTCAAGCTGTAAATAATTTGTTGGCGGCGATGCTGTATTGTCGCCCTGGACAGTTGCGGGTTCAGGATGCGAATACTTGTTTGCCTCCGTGGTTGTTGGAAGATTACGAGCAGTTTGTTGGGAGTGCGGTTAAGGTGGCTGTGAAGTAAACGGATCGCGCTGGGCGGGCCGGGGATCGCCCAGCGCGATCGATTAGTTAGGGAATTGAAACTGGATTTAGATTAGAAAAGGCCTTAGCAAGAGCTACGTATTCTTTAACAAGGTCTGCTAACTCTGTCAACGACATTGTGACTCCGTTTGCACAAATACCATCGTTGGAAATCCAAATATGGTGTAAATTTCCTTCAGGTATAGTTGAGGCTTCAAGATGTTTGCTAATATTGTAAAGTCTATTAAGCTTTTCAAGAGAGCTACCGTCTCCTTTCTCAAACAAATTCGTTTCCTTTGACTCTATCTTTTTTCCTAGTTTTCTCAAAAATTCGTAAGCCTGATATAAAAGGGTAACTGCTATTTCAAAATAAGAAAGCGCTTGGAAATATAAAGATGTGTTCTTTTTGCTCTCATTTAAATATGAAAGTATTAGAGTACGACCATTTTGATACTCAACTAAAGTCATTTGTACGCGACGGATGATTCCAAAAATATAAGGTTTGTACTCCGTTTTAATAGGAGATGTGAATATAGAATTAAGGATAAAGTTATCAATCAAAGGTTCTACCTCAGCGAAGTGCTCTGCTAAATCGGGAGCATTACACTCAGACAATGCTGAAATTTCCTGAGCGAAGAACTTATCTAAGCCATAGGTTGTAAAAGGCATAATTTGTTACTTAATGACAACTTCTCAAGTCTAACGTCTGCTAAAAAGCTCAGCTTACGGACAACCGAACCCATCGGGTAGTAAATACTACAATACTCTTACCTTAGAACTACACCACTCTGAAAAGGGATATCTAACCAAAATTATGTCCTTTTTAGAGTAGCTGGGCATAGACATCATCGTCAGTATTATCCCAAACTGTATCTAGTGATGTTTGACTCGCTTGAAGCCAAAACTCAGCTTCTTCATCAGGTAAAACTGTTACTAATACTTTTGTCCCTTCGGGTAATTCTGATAACTCCAGCAGTTCAATTTTCCCTTGTCGAACAGTAGCCCAAAGTGTTTTTAGCATAT